>NZ_JAQMYQ010000015.1:0-116521 GCF_028369275.1 Mitsuaria sp. RG | reverse complement strand
TGACGGGCATCCATGCCCGTCACCTCCCTTCGCAAGAACTACGCTCGGCCTCCTGAAGTCGCAATTGGCGTCGCCTGAACTATCGCGCACTTAGAAGCAAGATCAAGAGATGAGCGTTTCTTGATTGGAGGGTGGTGTTATTTCAGTGATCAGACCCCTCGCCAACATATAGCAAGAGGCCTGAACAGTTTGACCACATACATTGCACCCACGGTTTACGCAGGTCTAAACACAATCACAGAACTTGCCGCAAGAACGCCTGCGCCCGCACATCCTTCGGCGCAGCAAAGAATTCCTGCGGTGGCGAATCTTCCAGCAACTTCCCATGATCAAAGAACAACACCCGATCCGCCACTTCCCGGGCAAAGCCCATCTCGTGCGTCACGCAGACCATGGTCATGCCCTCCTGGGCCAGGGTCTTCATCACGTCCAGCACCTCCCCGACCATCTCCGGATCAAGCGCCGAGGTCGGTTCATCGAACAGCATCACCTTCGGGTCCATCGCCAGGGCCCGGGCGATGGCCACCCGCTGCTGCTGGCCACCGGAGAGCCGCGACGGATACTCGTTGGCCTTCTGCGCGATACCGACCTTTTCCAGCAACGCCCGGGCCTTGGCTTCACGCTCGGCCTTGTTGCGCTTGCGCACCACCTTCTGCGCCAGGCACAGGTTCTCCAGCACGGTCATGTGCGGGAACAGGTTGAAGTGCTGGAACACCATCCCGACTTCACGTCGATAGGCGTTGATATCGGTCTTGGGGTCGTCCAGTTGCAGGCCGTTGATGGACACATGGCCCTCGTCGAAATGCTCCAGACCATTCAGGCAGCGCAGGAAGGTCGACTTGCCCGAGCCCGAAGGCCCCAGCACCACCACCACCTCGCCCTTGGCGACCTGGGTGGTGACGTTGTCCACCGCGCGCACCACCTGGCCGCGGGTGTCGAAGACTTTCAGCAGGTCACGGACTTCAATCACTTTGCGCAAGCCTCCGCTCGAGCCGGCTGGCGATGTGCGACAGCGGCAGGTTGATCAGCAGGTACAGGCCCGCCACGCAGAACCAGATCTCGAAGGTCGAGAACGAGGTGGTGATGGCCTCACGGCCGCTCTTGGTCAGTTCGGTGATGGCGATCACCGACACCAGCGAGGTGTCCTTGACCAGGCTGATGAACTGCCCGGCCAGCGGTGGCAGCACGCGCTTGAAGGCCTGGGGCAGGATCACATGGCGCATGGACTGGGCGCCATTGAGGCCCAACGAACGTGCCGCCTCGTTCTGGCCTTTGGCGATCGACTGCACGCCGGCACGGACGATCTCGGCCACGTAGGCGCCGGTGAACAGTGCCAGCGCCGCCACCCCGGCGAACTCGCGGGACAGGTTGAGCACGGTGCCGATGAAGAAGTAGAAGATGAAGATCTGCACCAGCAGCGGCGTGCCGCGTACCAGCTCGACATACACCGTGGACAGGTCACGCAGGGTGGGGTTGCTCGACAGCCGGCACAGCCCGGCGAACAGGCCGATCACCAGGCCCAGGGCGCCGGAGATCACCGAGATCCACAGCGTGGTCCACAGGCCCCA
The DNA here is from genome assembly GCF_028369275.1 of Mitsuaria sp. RG. Taxonomy (NCBI): domain Bacteria; kingdom Pseudomonadati; phylum Pseudomonadota; class Betaproteobacteria; order Burkholderiales; family Sphaerotilaceae; genus Roseateles; species Mitsuaria sp. RG. The sequence goes on along the minus strand of NZ_JAQMYQ010000015.1, from coordinate 114,953 downwards.
GGCCAAGGGGCCAGCGGCCCAGTGGCGGGTGACGCCAATGGCATCGCCCTCGGCGACGTCGTCACCACGGGCCAGCAGCATGCTGTCCTTGGCCACTTCGACGACCTGGGTGTCGCCGCTCTCATCCTTCAGGGTGACCCGGGCGTTGTCGCCGGACACCACGATTTCCTCGACCGTGCCCGGGTTGGTGGCACGCTGGGTTTCCTCGGCCTTGTAGGCGAAGTATTGCGGAACACGGTTCCAGCGCCACTCGTAGGAAATCATCGAGGTGGCCAGGTACAGGCTGATCGCCAGGCCCACCAGGACCAGCGCGGTCAGCCCATGCCAGGGCCACTGTGCTTTCTTGTGTTTGATCACTTGGGGTACTTCCACAAAAAAAGAAACGCGCCGGGTGGAGCTTTAGCGATAGCCCGTGGAGCGTGCGTTGTACTTGCCGGCCTCTTCGCGGGTAAACCCGCTCCCACAGATGTAGCCAAACCCTGTGGGAGCGGGTTTACCCGCGAAGAGGCCAGCGAAAACATCCGCTGTCCTCGATCTACCGCCCTCAGTCCAACCTGCGCGTCGGGATCAAAGTCTAGGCTTTTGGCCCGACCCTTATTCCATTTCCTTCAGCCATTCCTTGCTCTTGAACCACTTGTCGTGAATACGATCGTAGGTCCCGTCATGCTTGATCTGGTGCAGGAAGTTGTTGATGTAGTTGATGCTGTCGTAGTCGCCTTTCTTCAGGCCGAAGGCCAGCGGCTCGTAGGTGAAGGGCTCTTCCAGGAACACCAGCTTGCCGGCGCCGGCCTTCTCCACCGCCACCACGTTGTAGGGCGAGTCATAGACGAAGGCGTCGGCCTTGCCGTTGACCACGTCCATCACCCCTTCCTGCTCGTTGTCGTAGCCGTGGTACTTGGCCTTGCCGATCAGCTTCTTCGCGACCATCTCGCCGGTGGTGCCGAGCTTGGAGGTGAGGCGGTACTTCTCGTTGTTCAGGTCCTTGTACGACTTGATCTCGCCCGCCAGCTCCTTGCGGATCAGCAGGGTCTGGCCGACCACGATAAAGGGTTCGCTGAAGTTCAGGCGCAGGTTGCGCTCCTGGGTCAGGGTCATGCCACTGCCGATGAAGTCGAACTTGTCGGTCATCAGGGCCGGGATGATGCCGTCGTAGGCGGTGGAGACCATCTCCAGCTTGACGCCCATGGACTTGGCCATGGCCTTGAGGATGTCGACTTCGAAGCCGATGATCTCACCGCGCTTGTTGGTCATTTCGAACGGCATGTAGGTCGGGTCCATGCCCACGCGCAGGGTGCCACGCTTGACCGCGTCATCGATGGCGCCGGCCTGGGCGGCGGTCACCGCGATCAGGGCGGTCGCACCTACCAGCAGTCGCGACAGGTATTTCTTAATCATCACCAAGTCCCCTAGCAAGAAGTACGCAGATTTTTCTTGTAAGCACGGTCCGACAGACCGATGCGCAATATCGGGACGGATGCTAACGCATGCGCGGCGCCGGACCTAGAGCCGGGGGGGACTTTGTTGGCCAAAATCGACCAGAAAGCATCGCGGGGCCAGCCCGCTCCCACGCACCGTTGAGATGGCGTGGGAGCGGGCTGGCCCCGCGATTATCCGAGCAACGGACTCAAGCCAGGGCTGGCTGGGCCACGTTCTCCGGGTGCAGCGGCAGCAACGGCGAGTGCGGATCGTTGGCGATGGACGCCCGCCACACATCGATCCACGCCGTGTTGTGCCCGGCCCACACCTGCTCGTGCAGGCGCGACAGCGCCACCGGGTCGCTGAGCAGCGCCAGGCGGGTGTTCAGGTCCAGGCCTTTCGGGCCGACTTCCAGGGCCTTGGCCACGCGCTCGGCGCGCAGCGCCTCGATCGGGGCCGCCTGACCGTGACGCGCCGTGGCCATGGCACAGGCCAGGGCGTTCTGGCGCGGGTCGACCACGGCACGGACGAAACCGTCGTGCAAGGCGTGCCAGCGGTTCTCGTGGGTGTACTGGTCGGTCGCCAGCAGCTCTTGCGGCGTAGCGTATTCCTCGGGGATGAGGAACAGCTTCTCGTCCTTGGCCGCCAGGCCCAGGCGCGTGCGGCTGGAGATCACCGACACCGGGATCGACAGCACCAGCGAGCCGACGATCGGCGCCAGCCACCACAGGAAGCTCGGGTTCAGCCAGGCCACCAGCCCAGCCCAGGCGATACCCAGCAGGGTCTGCGGACCATGGCGACGCACCGCTTCGCTCCACGGCGTGGAGTCGTCGTCACGCTGCGGCGAGTTCCAGGTCGCGGCCCAGCCGAGGAACGCGGCCAGCACGAAGCGGGTGTGGAAGATCATCCGCACCGGTGCCAGCAGCATGGAGAACAGCATCTCCATCAGCATCGACAGGGTGACCTTGATGCGCCCGCCGAACTCGGTGGCGCCCTTGGCCCAGATCAGGATGATGCTGAGCAGCTTGGGCAGGAACAGCAGCACGATGGTGGTGGAGAACAGCGCAATGGCCTTCTCCGGATGCCACTGCGGCCACAGCGGGTAGAGCTGGAACGGCTCGATGAAGTACTGCGGCTCCATCAGGGTGTTGGTTGCCAGCAGCGCCGTCGACAGCACCAGGAACAGGAACCACAGCGGCGCCGACAGGTACGACATCACCCCGGTGAGGAACACCGCGCGGTGCACCGGGTGCATGCCCTTGACCAGGAACAGGCGGAAGTTCATCAGGTTGCCGTGGCACCAGCGACGGTCGCGCTTGAGCTCGTCGAGCAGGTTTGGCGGCAGCTCTTCGTAGCTGCCCGGCAGATCATAGGCGATCCACACGCCCCAACCGGCACGGCGCATCAGCGCGGCTTCGACGAAGTCGTGGGAGAGGATAGCACCGGCGAACGCGCCCTTGCCCGGCAACGGCGCCAGGGCGCAGTGCTCGATGAACGGCTTCATGCGGATGATCGCGTTGTGACCCCAGTAGTGCGACTCGCCCAACTGCCAGAAGTGCAGGCCGGCGGTGAACAGCGGGCCGTACACGCGGGTGGCGAACTGCTGCATGCGCGCATACAGGGTGTCCATGCCCGAGGCTTTCGGTCCGGTCTGGATGATACCGGCGTCCGGGTTGGCCTCCATCAGGCGCACCAGGCTGCTCAGGCACTCGCCGCTCATGACGCTGTCGGCGTCGAGCACGACCATGTACTTGTACTCGCCGCCCCAGCGACGGCAGAAGTCGTCGAGGTTGCCGCTCTTGCGCTTCACCCGGCGCCGACGGCGGCGGTAGAAGATACGGCCAAAGCCTTTGGTTTCACGGCACACGTCGAGCCAGGCCTGTTGTTCGGCGACGGCGATGTCGGTGTCGTTGGTGTCGCTGAGCACGAAGAAGTCGAAGCGGTCGAGGTTGCCACTGGCAGCGACCGACTCGAAGGTGGCGCGCAGGCCGGCGAACACCCGTGGCACGTCTTCGTTGCAGATCGGCATCACCAGCGCGGTGCGCGCCTCGGGCGCGATCGGCTCGTTGCCGGCGCTGCTGCCGGAAATCTTGTACTTGTCACGCCCGGTGAGCAGCTCGAGGAAGCCCATCAGGGCGGTCCAAAAGCCCGCCGACACCCAGCAGAACAGGATGCCGAACAGGACCAGGATCGAGGTCTGCAGCGCATACGGCCACACCTGCACCACCGTGTCCCACAGCGGCTGGCTGAGGATCTCGTCGAAATCGACGAACGACCAGCCCTGGTACGGCAGGATGCCCTTCATGTACCAGCCGGCAACGAGGGTCTGGCCGATCATCAGGGTCAGCAGGATGTAGCGGCGGATCGAGCCGACCGTGCGCCAGCGCGCCGGCGGCAGCTCGCGCTTGGGCGGCTGCGGGGCGTTGGTGCGGCCGGTCATGCGCCGCCACATGCGGATCAGGATGTTGGTGCGCCACGGCTCGGGCACGACCTTGGTGCGCTTGATCGGCGGGGCGATCTTCAGGCACAGCCGCCCACCGGCATCGACGCCGAGCATCTCGGCGTCTTCCAGCTCGGCGGCGCTGCCGACAGTAAGACGGGCGCCCACCGAAGCCTGGGCGGCCTCGGCGGTGCCGGCGGCCGGTTGGGCCGCCAGGTGTTGGTGCAGCTCGCTGAAGGAGGTGCAGCGGGCGAGTTCCGCACGCTGCTCGTCGCTCAGGGGAAGGTGGGCCAGGTACTCGCTCAGCGATTCCGGCCTTGCGCTTGAGTTACTCATCGGCAGGCAACTGATAGCTCCAGGTCTCGGTCAGCACTTTCTCGGTGGTGGCCGGGGTCCCGTTGGTGGATGCCGCATCGGCGGCGGGTTGCTCGGCAGCCTTCTCGGCCTTGGCTTTCTCGGCCTTGGCGTGAGCATGCTTGGCTGCGGCCTTGTCCTGCTTGGCCGGCTTGGGCTGTTCGACCGGTACGTCGCGCAGCAGCGCGGCGCGCATCTCGGTGGATTTCTTCGGATCCTGCACCTTCAGGCGCAGGGTCAGGCGCCAGCCTTTGGTTTCCGGGTTATAGCGCAGGTTGTTCTCGACCACTTCGGCGTTGTCGCCGACGCTGACCTGGCTGCGCACGGCGGTGTCGGCCGGCAGCGTGGCCAGGTTCGGGCCGATGAAGTCGACCAGGAAGGCCACGGTGCCATCGGTCTGACGGATCAGGTTGGACTGCTTGACGTCGCCGGTGGAGCGCAGGGTCTGCTTGACCCAGCCCAGTTCCTGAGAATGCAGTTGGTCTTCCTTGATGGTCCAGCGCAGGCGGTAGTCGTACTCGAACGGCTTGCCCACCTCAGGCAGTTTTTCCGGGCTCCAGAAGGCCACGATGTTGTCGTTGGTCTCGTCGGCGGTCGGGATCTCGACCAGGTCGACGGTGCCCTTGCCCCAGTCGCCCTTCGGCTCGATCCAGGCGCTCGGGCGCTTCTCGTACTCGTCGTCGAGGTCTTCGTAGTCGCTGAAGTCGCGCTGGCGCTGCAGCAGGCCGAAACCACGCGGGTTCTCGACGCTGAAGTTGCTCACGGCCAGGTGTTTCGGGTTGTTCAGCGGACGCCACAGCCACTCGCCGTTGCCCGCGTGGATCGCCAGGCCTTCGGAGTCATGCAGGGCCGGACGGTAGTTCATGACCTTGGATGGCTGGTTGGGGCCGAACAGGTACATGCTGGTCAGCGGGGCGATGCCCAGGCGGCTGACGTTGTCACGCAGGTAGACCCGCGACTTGACGTCGACCAGAGTGTCCTCGCCCGGACGCAGGGTCAGCTTGTAGGCGCCGGTGGAGCGCGGCGAGTCGAGCAGCGCGTAGATCACCAGGTGCTTGTCGTTCGGCTTGGGCTTCTCGATCCAGAATTCGCGGAAGCGCGGGAATTCCTCACCAGACGGCAGCGCGGTGTCGATGGCCAGGCCACGGGCCGACAGGCCGTAGCGGTGGCCCTTGCCGACCACGCGGAAATAGCTGGCGCCAAGCAGGGTCATGATCTCGTCCTGCTTGTCGGCCTTGTTGATCGGGTAGAGCACGCGGAAACCAGCGTAGCCGAGGTTCTTGGTGGCTTCGGCGTCATGCGGCACGTCGCCGAACTCGAAGCGGCTCGGGTCGTACTTGATTTCCTTGACCTTGTTGGCGGTGATCTCGTTGATGGTCACCGGCGTGTCGAAGTGCATGCCCTGGTGGTAGAACGAGAGCTTGAACGGCGTCTTGTCCTTGGCCCACTCGGCCTTTTCCTGCAGGAAGCGGATCTTCTGGTAGTCGGCGTACTTCATGTCGCGGAACACCGGCGGCAGGTTGCTCTTCGGTGCCTCGAACTTCTGACCGGCCAGATCCTTTGCCTTGGCTGCAACGTCGTCCAGATTGAATGCCCACAGCTGGCCCGCGCTCAACAGGCCGACCAGTGCCACGCCGGCCAGCATGGCCTTGCGCAGCCGGGTACCGGGGATTCTAGGTGCAATACAGGGGCTTACAATCACGAGCAATCCTCGCCGAAAACAGATCATGAAACCAACGGCCAGCGACCAATGCCGGGTTGGCGAGCACTGTTCGGACCCCGTGAGGGCGTAATGATTCCCCAAACGGATCCTGACAATGCTCGAGTCAAAGTGAAACGAACCTGCGAACGCAGGTTCATGCAGCGCGCGATTATCCAGCAGGTCGCGTTACAACGCATCAGGCTGAACAAACTATTTATCGTACAAAACCCCTTGTTTTTCGACAAACAAGGGGTTTTTTGACCTCATATTTGTAACATAAATGTTACCGGGCCATCATTGACCAGATGCACCTGCATGTCTGCACCGAAGCGACCACTGGCCACCAGCGGGTGCCGGGCCTGTGCCTGGCGCAGCAGGTAGTCGAACAGCTCGGCGCCGAGGGCCGGTGGCGCCGCCGTGGAAAAGCTCGGGCGCATGCCGTTGCGGGTGTCGGCGGCCAGGGTGAACTGCGACACCAGCAGCAGGCCGCCACCGACATCCTTGAGCGAGCGGTTCATCTTGCCCTGCTCGTCGCTGAACACCCGGTAGTTCAGCAGTTTGTGCAACAGCTTGTCGGCATGCTCGGGCGAATCTTCAGGCTCGACCGCCACCAGCGCCAGCAACCCCTGGTCGATGGCGCCGACAATCTCCCCTGCCACTTCCACCCGCGCGCCACGCACACGCTGGATCAGCCCCTTCATGCTTCTTCCAGGGGCAGGTCGAGCAGCCGCCGGGCCATCTGGTCAGCGGCGCGCACCAGGGCGTCGGTGATGCCGGGCTCGGAGGCGGCGTGGCCGGCGTCGCGGATCACCTTCAGCTCGCTGTTCGGCCAAGCCTGGTGCAGCTCCCAGGCGTTGTCCAACGGGCAGATCACGTCGTAGCGGCCATGCACGATCATCGCCGGCAGGTGAGCGATCTTCGGCATGTCGCGGATCAGCTGGTCTGGCTCGAGGAAAGCGTTGTTGGTGAAGTAATGGCACTCGATGCGAGCGATCGACAGGGCGCGCTGCGGCTCGGAGAAGCGGTCGACCACCAGCGGGTTCGGGCGCAGGGTCGCGGTGCGGCCCTCCCAGGTGGACCAGGCCTTGGCGGCATGCATCTGGGCGATCTGGTCGTTGCCGGTCAGGCGCTTGTGGAAGGCGTTGACCAGGTCGCCGCGTTCCTCCGGCGGGATCGGTGCGATGTAGTCCTGCCAGTAGTCGGGGAACAGGCGGCTGGCGCCTTCCTGGTAGAACCAGTGGATCTCCTGCGGGCGGCACAGGAAGATGCCGCGCAGGATCAGGCCATGCACCCGCTCGGGGTGCTTCTGGGCGTAGGCCAGGGCCAGGGTGGAACCCCAGGAACCGCCGAACAGCACCCACTTGTCGATGCCGAGGTGCTCGCGAATGCGCTCCAGGTCCTCGACCAGGTGCCAGGTAGTGTTGTTCTCCAGGCTCGCGTGCGGCGTGGAGCGGCCGCAGCCGCGCTGGTCGAAGGTGACGATGCGGTACAGGTTGGGGTCGAAGTAGCAGCGGCTCTGGGCATCGCAGCCCGCGCCCGGGCCACCGTGGATGAACACCACGGGCAGACCTTCCGGCGAGCCGCTCTCATCGACATACAGCACATGCGGCGCTTCCACGGCCAGATCGTGCCGGGCGTAGGGTTTGATCTGCGGGTAGAGGGTCTGCATCGCGCACTCCGTGTGAGGATATTGTCTGCCGCCTGGCATCATAAACCTGAATTGCGCTTTGAGCATGCTCTCGTGCTGGGTGCGATGCATGCGGACGGGTTCTACGGCCAGATCATGTTATGTCCTTGGTCGGCGGCACAGTCCATACCATCCGGGCCTCCCTTCCATCGAGGCCCCACCATGAGCGTCAACAACAACGGCGTCGCTGGCGCGCCAGTAACGGACGAACCCATAGGTTCACTGTCGAAGCGGCTGATCGCCGACCAGATGCCTGACTGGCTGAAGCACGTCGCAAAGCCGGCCCATGCCCACATGCGCAATGCCCTGAGCCAACCAAACGCCTGGTTCGACAAGGCTTGCCTGGCGCACCCGGACATCGCCCGACAGCTGGTACAGGAATATGGCACCCATCGACAGACCCAGGATGAGGTGGCCAGGCGGCTCAAGCAGCTACCCGATCTACGGCAGTTCGCCACGCAGCAGCTGACCCAGGCGATCAAGCAGCGCTTCCATCTGCAACTGGACGTGAACAAGACCTATCTGTTTAACGCCCGCCGGGCCGAGGCTTATCAGGACGCCTCCCGCGGCGACCCGATCGTTCAGGCAGCACGGTCGTTCAGACGAGCCACGCAGTCCTTGCTGCACAGCGCCTTGCAGAACTTCGAGGCCGAACAGGCGCTGCCTGGTGGGCTGGATACCGCCAGGCTCAGCTCAAGGGTGCTCGACAGCAATGCGTTCGTGGGCGTGGTGCCCAGCGGCAACCAGGTCGAGATCTCGCCGAGCGAATTCGCGGCATTATCCCGCGAGCTGGATATCGGTGGTCAGTACCAGGCGCTGATCGAAACGGCCTGCCAGGCGGATCCGCAGACGGCCAAGGTATTCGGCGACGCGGAACTGAGCACCCTGCGCCTGGAGCTGCACAGGGCTTATCTGGGCGAAAGGCTCGAACAGCCGCTGTATAAGGCCTTGCTCAAGCTGGTCGAACACGGCGAGGCCGAGTACGAAGGCCGTCCGCTGGGCGCGACCTTCCTGCAGCTGTTCGGCAGCTCGGTAACAGGCGCCTTGATCTTCGGTGTAGAAACGGGCCCCAGCCTGCCGTCGCGCTACCCTGCGTTCCAACTGCCCTTCCAGGGTTGGCTGGTCACCTATCTGCCCGGCGCGCGAATCCCCTTGAAGCATCACGCCACCGCCGAGGCGCTGCAGGCCTACCTGCGCGAACAGCTGGGGTCCATGACCCGCCGGCAACTGCTCGACAGCGTACCGGCACGCGACAGCAATGCCTTTCTCACCCAGTTGCTGGACTGCCTGCAACCGGTGGACTGGAGTACCTCAAAGGTCTTTCCGGGCCAGTACGGCGGTACGGTAAACCGTGTGCGCGATCCAGACGCCCGAGTGACGGTGGCACAGCAGCCCTTCGGGCAAGGCCTGCGCGAGGCGCTGGTCGCGCAGAAACGTCAAAGGTTCAGGGACGATGCCCTGTTCCACGCGGTCCCCACCGCGACGGAGGATCAGATAACCGCGCAGAAACAACTGGCGTACTACACCGGCCTGGCCTTCAACGCCCTGGCCTTGGGCAGCTTCTTCGTACCGGCCCTTGGTCCGGTGATGCTGGGACTGACGGCACTGCAACTGGGGCATGAAGTATACGAAGGGTTCGCCAGCTGGGCGCAGGGCGACAGGCAGCAGGCCCTGGCCTACCTGGTGGACGTGGTTGAAAACGTTGCCCAGTTGGCGGCTCTCGGGGTCTGGGAGGCGAGCAGCGGAAAACCTGCCATCGAGAAAATCACCGCCGAGACGCCTTCATTTGTCGAAGAACTGGAGCCGGTGCGCAGGCCTGACGGCGAGGTCCGCCTCTGGTCCCCGGACCTGAAGCCATTTGCCCATGACATCGTGCTGCCTGCAGGCTTGAAAGCGGATGAGTTCGGCTTGTACCACCACGCAGGCAAGATCTGGTTGGCGCTGGAAGACCGCCTGTTCTCGGTCAAACCCATTGCTGCGCCCCACGCCTACGTCATCGAAAAACCACAAAGTCCCCAAGGCTACCAGCCTCGATTGCGCCACAATGGTGCAGGCGCCTGGCTGCATGAACTGGACCGACCACAGGCATGGCCATTGAAGCAGTTGGCCGGTCGGGCAGGACAACTGACCGCTGGGTTCGACGAAGCCACCCTGACCCGGATCCTCGACGTCAGCGGCACGGATGAGTCCATGTTGCGTCGAACCGTCAGCCAGAACCTGCGCTTGCCGGCGTTGCTGGAAGACACGCTGTCTCGTTTCAAGCTGGATCAGGAACTGCGCACCTCGGTGACGGAGCCAAACATGCTGCGCAAGACGTTCCAGAAGCGCTACGACCTTTTGTACGCCAGGCCCACCGCCCGCGGCGCCACCCTGCGGCAACGTTATCCACAGCTGCCGCTTCCGGTCATCGAAGAGCTGTTGCGCAATGCCAGCCTGGAGGAGCTGCAGGGTCTGGATAAAGGCAGGGTCCACGCCCGCCTTGGTGCAGAGGCTCGCACCTACCAGCAGCAGGTGCGCCTGGCCCGCGCCTATGAAGGGCTATATCTAAACACGGTGCGCAACTGGGACACTGACCGCTTGATCTTGCATACGCTGGAACAGCTTCCCGGCTGGCCCGCCGATACGGTCATCGATCTTGAGCAACACCTGCACTGGCCCGCCGAGCGCACACGAATCGGAGCACAGACCGCCGAGCCCAACGCCACCATTTTCAGCACGACCAATGGATACATCGTTGACGGCAGCAGTGCCCCAGAAGCCTCGGAGAGGCTTCACGACACGCTCTACAGTGCGCTGATGAAAGCCCTGCCGACACCCGCAATCAGCGTACTGGGTAACCTGGGAGTGAGCTACACGCAAGCACTCAAGCGCCTGCTTCGCCAGATGCCTCGACTTTCGCGCGAGGCGTTGCGCAAGGTGTTGCGCATGCAGCCCGTGCGCCAGGGCTTCCACTCGCCGATGCGTCTGGCCGACGGCCGCCTGGGATACCCGATGGGCGGCCATGGCGGCACTGGAGGCGGCTTCACCCGCCACACCCTGCTGCGCATGATCAGGGAAACCGGCCTGCCCGTGCATACGACGCGTACGGCCGACCAGATACTGGCCGACCTGGAAGGCAGCGGACTGAGCCGAAGCGAGATAAACATACGCCTGCAGGCATTGCTGGAGCGGCACACGACCTTGCGCGACACGCTGGCCGCATGGCGACGAGCGACAACCGCCACAGCCGGGCAGGACAGCGAAGCGATCGACACGCTGCATGAGCGGATCATCCAGCACTGGTATGACAATGCCCTGCCTGTGACACCCCACGAGGCGACACCATTGCGTCTGGAGCAGATCGCACTGGACACCTTCCCGTCCGACCTGCCCACGTTCTTTGGCGAAAGTGTCAGGCATCTTCAGCTCATCGACCCGTCCCACGGCAGCGCTTCGAGCCTGGGACGGCGCGAGCGCCAGCTGACCAGTCTGTTCCAACAGTTCCCAGGCTTACGCTCGCTGGAGGTGACCCGACCTTATGTCGACAACGCACCCGCCTCCAACTTCCTGTACGACCTCAGCTCGATCACCCGCCGCCTTCCGGCGCTCGAATCCCTCAGCATCACCAACCTGAACCTGGCATTGTCGAGCAGGGAGATCGAAAGCCTGAGAGCGTTGCCCCACCTTCGGCGCCTCATGCTGGACGGCAATCGGCTGTTATCGCACAGCTACCAGGCCTTCGAAGGCCTGACGCTGGACTACCTGGGCCTCGAACGCATGGACCTCGACCACTGGCCCCAGGGACTGAGGCCACGCCCTTTGACCCGCATCAGGGAGGTCTCGCTACGCGACAACCGTATCCGCTCACTGCCGAGCTTTCTCATGAGCAACGAACCGGACCTTGCCACCCACTCGGTCATTGCCCTGGAAGGCAATCCCATCATCGAGGATCAGCTGCTGCGCATCCTGCTCAATCAACAGGGCCTGGCCGGACGGATCCATGCCGACATTTCATCGTCCCTGAACGCCCGCCTGCGCCGCTACACTCAGCAGCGTGAAGCACTGCGCGACGCCCTCGACAGCTGGGCCAACGCATCAAGTTCGACGGCGCCGCTGAGCCAGGCCGCCATGGCCATGCGCAACCGGATCGGGGTCAGCATCAACAACTTCTGGCGCAACCAGGAACTGGGCATGCGCCAGACCACTCTGCGCCTGGAAAACATCGCCCTGGAGCATTTCCCGTCGCAACTTCCGTCCTTCTTCCACGATCGCGTGCGCAGCCTGTCGCTAGCCCGGATCAGCAGCACGAGCGCCCAGCTGGATGATTTCCTGCGACGCTTCCCCCTGGTGGAAAACCTCAGCCTCGTCGAACACACCCAGCCGAACCAGGCGCTGCCGACAGCACTCCTGCGCCTGCCCCGGCTCGTCTACCTGTCCTTGCGCGACATGGGGCTGATGATCGATGACAACGTGCTCGCCATCTTCGGCGCACTGGGCAACCTCAGCACACTGGAACTGGCCGGCAACCGCCTGGGCACAATCACCCAGGTGCCCGAGACCTTGCGCAACCTGACTCGGCTCGAGCTGAACAACATGGGTATCGAACAGTGGCCCGCCTGGCTGGACAGCCTGCTGCCGCTGGAACTGCTCGACCTGAGCGAGAACCGCTTGACCGAGTTGCCCGATCACATCTTCAGTAACCTCGATCACGACTTCCCCGTGTCGTCGATCGCCCTGTTCGACAACCCATTGAGCCGCAGCACCATGTTCCGTGCGCGCACCTCCTCGGACACCCAGCGCAACTTCACCTTCGCCATGAGCCTGCCCGATGACTTGCTGACCGCGACGTCTTCGGATGAAGAACTGGCGGGGGGGCACCTGCATAATCCAATCCTTCCCCTTGCCGATGACCAGCCACGCCTGGAGGCCTGGCTGCAAGGCGCACAGCTGGAAAACGAAGCACTGCGCGATACCTGGCAGCAACTGGAACAGGCAGGCGATGCGGGCAACCTGCTGTCGCTGGTCGGACGCCTGCAGCAGTCAGCGCCCTTTCGCAATGGCGCCAGCCGGCCGTCCTTCTGCCAGCGCGTGCGCATGGTCCTGATCAAGGCGCTGGTCAGGCCGGAAGAACGCGTACTGTTCAACGCCATTGCGCAGGAGGCACTGGTGCAACCGGACACCGGCAGCCAGACCTGCCACGACGGGGCACTACTGGTGTTCCAGAACATCGAGCTGCTGATCGACAGTCGTAGCCTGCTGAGAACCGCAGGCGATACGGAACACACGCTTTACCAGGAGCTCACGCGCCTCTATCGCCTGTACCGACTGGATGAGATCGCCCGCGACAAAGCCAAGGGCCGGGACGAGGCGGAGGTGCGCCTGGCCTATCGCCGCGGGCTGAATCAGGAGCTGAAACTGGGTGTGCCCGACGACAACATGCTCTACGAGGCCTTTGCCGATGTCAGCCGCAGCGAGCTGACAGCGGCGATGGACCAGGTCCACCGGGATGAGCAGGGTGAGTCGTTCCTGGGGTATGCCGCGAACAATGACCAATGGTGCCGATACCTGCGACTGACCTACGCAGCACGCTTCGACGCCATCGAGCAGCAGTACAGGGCGCAGGTCAGCGCCCTGGACGAGTCCCCGCAAAGCCTCGATGAACTGGCGCCCGAGTACGAAGCGCTGGAGAACGACAAGCAGGCACGGGAACGGCACCTGATCCGTGAACTGACCACACTGGCCAATCCGGATCGCAGTTGAGCGCTAGCGCCCGTATCGCTCCCGGCCCCACGTAAGGACCGTCTCCAGCAACCGTCTCAGGACCGCCTGGGTCGGTTGTGCCAGGTCCTGGCGATAGGCGAACGGCTCGACTTCATTCATGTACGTGCTCTGCGCCAGCTCCAGTTGCACGGCATGGATCTGTCGGGACGGGTCACCGTAGTGGCGGGTGATGTGTCCACCCTTGAAGCGGCCGTTGAGCACATGGCTGTAGTGCGGGAACTCGGCGCACACGCCCTGCAGCCGCTTGGCCAGCTCGGGATCGCAACTGGCGCCGTTGAAGGTACCGAGGTTGAAGTCCGGCAGTTTGCCGTCGAACAGATGCGGGATCAGCGAACGGATCGAATGGGCGTCCCACAGCAGCGCATAGCCGAACTCTGCGCGCAGACGCTCCAGCTCGCGACGAATCGTGTCGTGGTACGGGCGCCAGATCCCTTCCAGGTACGTCGCCCGCTCGTCGGCGCTCGGCACCTGGCCATCCTTGAACAACGGCTCGCCGTCGAACAATGTCGCCGGGTACAGGCCGGTGGTGGCGCCGGCGTACAGCGGCTTGTCGTCGTCCGGGCGGTTCAGGTCGATGACGAAGCGCGAATACTCCGCCGCCACTACACTTGCGCCCAGGTCACGGGCGAAGTCGTACAGGCGTGGAATGTGCCAGTCGGTGTCCGGCAGGCTGCGTGCCTGGTCGACCAAACCGTCACGCACCTTGTCGGTCAGACCCAGCCCGGCGTGGGGCATGCTGATCAGCAATGGCAACCGGCCCTGGTGGAAACTCAATACCTTGTCCATATGACTCCTACAGCGTATCTGATTGACCTTCGTGGGAGCGGGCTTGCCCCGCGATGAAGGGCACCGGCCTCGCCGGTATCGCGGGACAAGCCCGCTCCCACGAAGCTACCCTTCAGTTGGATATTTCATGGCCCAGGCGTACCACGCGCTTGGGCAGGTCGCCGCCGAGCCAGTAGCTGAGGTCGGCCGGGCGTTCGATTTGCCAGGCGATGAAGTCCGCCACCTTGCCCACTTCCAACGAGCCGTGGCTGTCGCCCAGCCCCAGCGCCGTGGCGGCATGCACGGTGACGCCGGCCAGGGTTTCCTCGGGGGTCATGCGGAAACAGGTGCAGCCCATGTTCAGCATCAGACGCAGCGACAGACCCGGCGAAGTGCCGGGGTTGAGGTCACTGGCCAGGGCGATCTTCACGCCGTGTCGGCGCAGGGCGTCCATCGGTGGCAACTGGGTTTCGCGCAGGAAGTAGAACGCCCCTGGCAGCAGCACCGCGACGGTGCCGGCCTCGGCCATGGCGATGGCGTCTTCCTCGGTCATGAACTCCAGGTGATCGGCCGACAGCGCCTGGTAGCGGGCCGCCAGGCTCGAGCCGTGCAGCGACGACAACTGCTCGGCGTGCAGCTTGACCGGCAGCCCCAGCTCACGCGCCTTGATGAACAAGCGCTCGACCTGGACCGGGGAGAACGCCAGGTGTTCGCAGAAGGCGTCCACCGCGTCCACCAGCCCCTCGGCGGCCAACGCCGGGAGCATCTGCTCGCAGATATGGTCGATGTAGTCGTCCGCCCTGCCCGCGTATGCCGGCGGCAGCGCGTGGGCGGCCAGGCAGGTACTGCGCACGGTGACCGGCAGCTCCTCGCCCAGGCGCCGGGCGACGCGCAGCATCTTGCGTTCGTTCTCAAGGTCCAGGCCGTAGCCGGACTTGATCTCGATCGTGGTCACGCCGTCGCGCATCAGCGCCTGAACCCGCTGGCGGGCACTGGCCAGTAGCTCGTCCTCGCTGGCCGCGCGGGTGGCCCGCACGGTGCTGGCGATACCGCCGCCCTGGGCGGCGATTTCGGCATAGCTGACGCCCTGCAGGCGCTGCTCGAACTCGCCGCTGCGGTTGCCGCCGAACACCGCGTGGGTGTGGCAGTCGATCAGCCCGGGGGTGACCCAGGCACCGCCCAGGTCGACGACGCGGTCGGCTTCGACCGGCGGCACATCAGCGCGGGGACCGATCCACTCGATCAGGCCAGCGCTGGTGACGATCGCCGCGTCCTCGATGACCGCGTAGCGGCCCTCGGTCATGGTCGCGGCGTGGCAGTGCTGCCAGAGGGTTCTCATCAGGATCTCCTTGTAAGCTTAACGGTGCAGCTCGGCAGGCTCCCGGAGCGGCTCGCCACCACCCGCGCGCGGCTTGCACCACAGCAGGTAGGACGCCACCAGGAACACCACCCAGATCACCCCGACGATCAACGCCGCCTGGGTATCGGGGAAGTAGCCGAGCACACCGAAGATGAACACCATGAAGGCAATGGCCAGGGCCGGGCCATAGGGCCAGAAGGGTACCGGGAACTTGAGCTGGGCGACCTCCTCGCGGCTCATGCTGCGGCGCATGGCGACCTGGGTGACCAGGATCATCAGCCACACCCACACGGTGGCGAAGGTGGCGATCGAGGCAATCAGCAGGAACACGTTTTCCGGGATCAGGTAGTTGAGCAGCACACCGACCAGCAGCGCCGCGCCCATCACCACCACGGTCATCCATGGCACGCCGTGTTTCGACAGTTTGCCGAAGCCACGCGGTGCCTGGCCATGCTGGGCCAGGCCGTACATCATGCGCCCGGCACCGAAGATGTCGCTGTTGATCGCCGAAATCGCCGCCGAGATCACCACGATATTGAGCACGGCCGCGGCTGAGCCGATCCCCAGGTTGCTGAAGATCTGCACGAACGGGCTGCCCTGGCTGCCAATCTGCGGCCATGGGTACAGGCACATCAGCACGAACAGGGTGAGCACGTAGAACAGCAGGATGCGCAGCGGCACGGCGTTAATTGCCTTGGGGATGACGCGCTGAGGGTCTTTCGCTTCACCTGCGGTGACGCCGATGATCTCGATGCCGCCGAAGGCGAACATCACCACCGCGAACGAGGCGATCAGGCCACTGACGCCATTGGGCATGAAGCCGCCATGGTCGAACAGGTTGCTCACCCCGACCGCGTGCCCGGTGCCCACCTGGCTGAAGCCGAAGGCCATGATGCCAAGGCCCGCGACGATCATCGCGACGATGGCACCGACCTTGAGCAGCGACAGCCAGAACTCCATCTCGCCGAAGACCCGCACGTTGCACAGGTTCAGGCCGCCGATCAGGAACACGATGCCCAGCACCCAGATCCAGCGGGCGACCTCCGGGAACCAGAAGCCCATGTAGATACCGAAGGCGGTGACGTCGGCAATGGCGACGATGACCATCTCGAAGGCGTAGGTCCAGCCGAGGATGAAGCCGGCCATGGGGCCTAGGTAGGTGCTGGCGTAGTGGCCGAAGGAGCCGGCCACCGGGTTGTGCACGGCCATCTCGCCGAGGGCGCGCATGACCATGAACACGGCAGCGCCGCCGATCAGGTAGGCCAACAGCACGGCCGGGCCGGCCATCTGGATGGCCGAAGCCGAACCGTAGAAAAGCCCGGTACCGATTGCCGAACCGAGCGCCATGAAACGGATATGCCGGGCCGATAGCCCGCGCTTGAGACCTTGAGCTTGTTGCATGTCACGTCCTTATTGTTGTTCTGGTCGTGAGAATGAGGGGGGCTGCTGCGCAGCCCATCGCGGCACAAGGCCGCTCCTACAGGGGAACGCATTGCCTGTGTAGGAGCGGCCTTGCACCGCGAAAGGGCCGCAAAGCGGCCCCCGACGGTGTTACAGGCTAGGCAGGACCCCAGCCGGCAGCAGGCCGGTCAAGGTACCTTTGGCCAGCAGCTCGGACGCCACCTCGATATCCGGTGCGAAGAAACGGTCGCGGTCATAGTGCGGCACGTCCTTGCGCAGCGCCTGGCGCGCCTGCTCCAGCTTGACCGAAGTCTTCAGCCCCTTGCGCAGGTCCAGGCCCTGGCAGGCGCCCAGCCATTCGATGGCCAGCACGCCACGGGTGTTCTCGGCCATTTCCCACAGGCGCTTGCCGGCGGCCGGGGCCATCGACACATGGTCTTCCTGGTTGGCCGAGGTTGGCAGGCTGTCAACGCTGTGCGGGTGCGACAAGGCCTTGTTCTCGCTGGCCAACGCGGCGGCGGTGACCTGGGCGATCATGAAGCCGGAGTTGACCCCGCCGTTTTCCACCAGGAACGGCGGCAGCTGGGACATGTGCTTGTCCATCATCAGCGAGATGCGGCGCTCGCTCAGCGAGCCGATCTCGGCGATCGCCAGGGCCAGGTTGTCGGCGGCCATGGCCACAGGCTCGGCGTGGAAGTTGCCGCCAGAGATCACGTCGCCTTCGGCGGCGAACACCAGCGGGTTGTCCGACACGGCGTTGGCTTCGATACCGAGCACTTCGGCGGCCTGGCGGATCTGGGTCAGGCAGGCACCCATGACCTGTGGCTGGCAGCGCAGGGAGTACGGGTCCTGGACCTTGTCGCAGTTCTTGTGCGACAGCGACACTTCGCTGGTGTCGCCCAGCAGGTCGCGGAAGCAGGCGGCGGTGTCGATCTGGCCGCGCTGGCCACGCACTTCATGGATACGTGCATCGAACGGCGAGCGCGAACCCAGTGCCGCTTCCACGGTCAGGCCGCCACAGGCGATGGCTGCGGCATACAGGTCTTCGGCCTGGAACAGGCCGCGCAGGGCGTAGGCGGTGGACGCCTGGGTACCGTTGAGCAGGGCCAGGCCCTCTTTGGCGGCCAGGGTCAGTGGCTCCAGGCCAGCGACGGCCAGGGCCTCGGTGGCAGGCAGCCACTGGCCCTTGTAGCGGGCCTTGCCCTCGCCCAGCAGCACCAGCGACATGTGCGCCAGCGGTGCCAGGTCGCCGGAAGCGCCGACCGAGCCCTTGAGTGGGATGTGTGGATAAACTTCGGCGTTGACCAGGGCGATCAGCGCGTCGATCACCTTGCGACGGATGCCGGAGAAACCGCGGCTGAGGCTGTTGATCTTCAGCACCATGATCAGGCGCACCAGGCTGTCGTCCAGCGGCGCGCCGATACCGGCGGCGTGGGACAGCACCAGCGAGCGCTGCAGATTCTCCAGGTCATGGCTGGCAATGCGGGTCGAGGCCAGCAGGCCGAAACCGGTGTTGATGCCGTAGGCGGTGCGGTCTTCGGCGATGATCTGCTCGACGCAGGCAACGCTGGCGTCGATGGCCGGCGCGGCGCTGGCATCCAGCTGCAGGCGCACGGGGGCGGCATGGATGGCGCGCAGCTGGGCCAGGGTCAGGGTGCCGGGCTTGAGGGTCAATTCGGTCACTTCGCTACTCCAATCGCTTGGGGCCACGCGGGGCCCCTTCTTGTTGTTCAGTATCACCCGTGAAGGGTGCGATCCAAAGCGCGGCGATCAGCCGGTGATCATCGGCAGGTCCAGGCCCTGCTCCTTGGCGCAGTCGATGGCGATCTGGTAACCGGCATCGGCGTGGCGCATCACGCCGGTCCCCGGGTCGTTGGTCAGCACGCGGGCGATACGCTCGGCGGCTTCATCGGTACCGTCGCAGACGATGACCATGCCCGAGTGCTGGGAGAAGCCCATGCCCACGCCACCGCCGTGGTGCAGCGAAACCCAGGTGGCGCCGCCCGCAGTGTTGAGCAGGGCGTTGAGCAGCGGCCAGTCGGAGACCGCGTCGGAGCCGTCGCGCATGGCTTCGGTTTCGCGGTTGGGGCTGGATACCGAGCCCGAGTCCAGGTGGTCGCGACCGATCACCACCGGCGCCGACAGCTCGCCGCTGCGCACCATTTCGTTGAACGCCAGCCCCAGCTTGGCGCGCAGGCCCAGGCCGACCCAGCAGATACGCGCCGGCAGGCCCTGGAAGCTGATGCGCTCGCGGGCCATGTCCAGCCAGCGGTGCAGGTGGGCGTCGTCCGGGATCAGTTCCTTGACCTTGGCGTCGGTCTTGTAGATGTCCTCGGCGTCGCCGGACAGCGCGGCCCAACGGAACGGGCCGACACCGCGGCAGAACAACGGGCGGATGTAGGCCGGTACGAAGCCCGGGAAATCGAAAGCGTTTGCCACGCCTTCTTCCTTGGCCATCTGGCGGATGTTGTTGCCGTAGTCGAAAGTCGGGATGCCTTGCGCCTGGAAGTCGAGCATGGCCTTGACGTGCACGGCCATCGATTGCTTGGCGGCCTTGACCACCGCAGCCGGGTCGGTCTGGGCGCGGTCGCGGTATTGCTCCCAGGTCCAGCCGGCCGGCAGGTAGCCGTTGAGCGGGTCGTGGGCGCTGGTCTGGTCGGTGACCATGTCCGGGCGCACGCCACGCTTGACCAGCTCCGGCAGGATTTCGGCGGCGTTGCCATGCAGGGCGATGGAGATGGCCTTGCCTTCGGCGGTGTACTTGGCGATGCGCGCCAGGGCGTCGTCCAGGTCCTTGGCCTGCTCATCGACGTAGCGGGTTTCCAGGCGGAAATCGATGCGGCTCTGCTGGCACTCGATGTTCAGCGAGCAGGCGCCGGCCAGGGTCGCGGCCAGTGGCTGGGCGCCGCCCATGCCACCGAGGCCCGCGGTCAGTACCCACTTGCCTTTCAGGCTGCCGTTGTAGTGCTGGCGACCGGCCTCGACGAAGGTTTCGTAGGTGCCCTGGACGATGCCCTGGCTGCCGATGTAGATCCAGCTGCCGGCGGTCATCTGGCCGTACATGGCCAGGCCCTTGGCGTCCAGCTCGTTGAAGTGTTCCCAGTTGGCCCAGTGCGGCACCAGGTTGGAGTTGGCGATCAGCACGCGCGGGGCGTTGCTGTGGGTCTTGAACACGCCGACCGGCTTGCCCGACTGCACCAGCAGGGTTTCGTCGTCTTCCAGGCGGGTCAGGGTCTCGACGATCTTGTCGTAGCACTCCCAGTTGCGCGCGGCGCGGCCGATGCCGCCGTACACCACCAGCTCTTTCGGATTTTCGGCAACCTGCGGGTCGAGGTTGTTCATCAGCATGCGCAGCGGGGCTTCGGTCAGCCAGCTCTTGGCGGTCAGCTTGTTGCCACGCGGGGCACGGATTTCTACGTCACGGTATTTGTTGTTGTCAGTCACGGGGATGTCCTCTGCGGTCGTCCGACGGCATGTGTGTGTGTCGTGGCGACTATACAAACACACCTTTACTTGTATGTACAAGCATAGGCAACCAAAAAACCGGACCATTCCTCCGAAAAGCATCGCGGGGCAAGCCCGCTCCCACGCCGGACAAGATCTGGCGTGGGAGCGGGCTTGCCCCGCGATGTACTTGCGACAGAATCAGCTTGGTGTCAGCTCGATCAGGCAGAATCGCCCCTGTACATCCAGCTCCAGCAACCCCTCGTTACCATCGATCCGCAGGCAGTCATACCGCCCAAGCTGCTGCGTGCCCTGCCCAGCCAGCCCCACCTCGACATGATTGCCGGCGGCAAACAGCAACAGCGTCGACGCCGAACTGAATATCTGGTTGCCGCCATCGAACCACTGCAACCGCGCCCGATAGCGCTGCGGCGCATAGATCAGGTTGAAATCGCGAATCGCCCCACCCAGCAGCTTGCAACTGACCTGGCTCTCGCCACTGAAGGCGAACGCATCGAACGGCAACAGCGGCCGGCTGGCCTGGCCGTCGACCAGCAACCGCATGCCGTTGCCCTGCAATACGGTGATGATCCGCTGGTACCCGGCAAAGGTGGAAAAGCCACCGGACTCCTCGATATCGGCAATCGACAGGCGCCAGCCGAAACCGTCCAGGCTGTCGCCGACATCGCGGGTGATCTCTTCGGTGAAGCCACCACCGTTCTTCCAGGGCATGCGCGGATAATCCCGCGCACGCAACAGCTGCAACTGAGTCATTTGCTGAATCGTCCTTCCAGACGGTGACGGGAACCGGGGTGGATCAGGCGCGCGGCGGTCACCGGCTGGCGTCCCGACCAGGTGCGGCGGCGGATCAGCAGGCACGGCTCGCCCCGCTCGATCTGCAACAGCGTGCATTCTTCAGGCTCGGCGAGGATGGCCTCGACCACATGCTCGCCTTCGGTGAGCGGCGCGACCTGCGACAGGTAGGCGTAGGGCGTCTGCCGGGTAAAATCCTGCTTGAGGTAGTCCGGGGCGATGGCGGCGTTGACGTAGCGGTCCTCGATCTGCACCGGCACGCCGTTCTCGTAATGCACGATCAACGAGTGGAACACCCGCTGGCCTTCGCGCATGTCCAGGGCCAGGGCGCGCTCGGAGCCAGCGGCCTCCTCGGCCAGGGTGATCACCTGGCAGCTATGCTGGTGGCCACGGCCGGCGATTTCGTCGGCGATGTTGTTGACCTCGAACAGCGCCGAGCGGGTCTTGGGCTCGGCGACGAAGGTGCCGACACCCTGCATGCGCACCAGCAGGCCCTCGGCGGTCAGCTCGCGCAGGGCGCGGTTAATGGTCATGCGGCTGAAGCCCAGCTCGCTGACCAGTTCGCTCTCCGAGGGCACCCGATGATGAGGCGGCCAGCTGCCGCTCTCGATCTGCTGGATGATCATCTGTTTCACCCGGGCGTAGAGCGGCGCCGGCCCTTCGCCCATCTGGGCAACCAGCGCGGAGACAGGAAGTGTCGGCACGGCGTTGAATCCTTGTGCGGTTGGAGTGAACGGTAGCTTGCCGGAGTTTACCCGGCAGGCAAACGGCTGTATATGTATATACAAGTTAACAATAACAGGATTTCACCGATGTCCGCCTACTTCGCCGAACGCGCCCTGCTGCCCTCGGGCTGGGCCCGCAATGTCCGCCTGGAGGTCGCCGCCGACGGCCGACTGGCCTCAATCGAGGCCGATGCCAGCGCCGATGGCGCCGAGCGCCTGGCCGGGCCGTTGCTGCCGGGCATGCCCAACCTGCACTCGCACGCGTTCCAGCGGGCCATGGCGGGGCTGGCGGAAGTGGCCGGCAACCCCAACGACAGCTTCTGGACCTGGCGCGAGCTGATGTACCGCCTGGTCGGCCGGATCACCCCGGAGCAGTTGCAGGTGATCGCCCGCCAGCTGTACATCGAGATGCTCAAGGCCGGCTACACCTCAGTGGCCGAGTTCCATTATGTCCACCATGACCAGAACGGCCAGGCCTATGCCGACCCTGCCGAGCTGTCACGCCGCATCAGCGCCGCCGCCAGTGCCAGCGGCATCGGCCTGACCTTGCTGCCGGTGCTGTACAGCCATTCCGGCTTCGGCGGCCAGGCCCCCAACGACGGTCAGCGACGCTTCATCAATTCCACCGAGCAGTACCTGCGCCTGCAACAGCAGCTTGTACCCTTGCTGGCGCAACAACCGGCGCAGGCGCTGGGACTGTGCTTCCACTCCCTGCGCGCGGTGACGCCGGGCCAGATCGCCGATGTGCTGGGCGCCAGTGATGCGGCCTGCCCGGTGCATATCCACATTGCCGAGCAGCAGAAGGAGGTCGATGACTGCCTGGCCTGGAGCGGCCGCCGTCCGCTGCAGTGGCTGTATGAGCATGTCGAAGTCGATCAGCGCTGGTGCCTGGTCCACGCCACCCACGCCGAAGCCGACGAAGTTGCCGCCATGGCCCGCAGCGGCGCGGTGGCAGGGCTGTGCCTGACCACCGAGGCGAACCTGGGCGACGGGATCTTCCCGGCGGTGGACTACCTGGCCCGGGGCGGGCGCATGGGCATCGGCTCGGACAGCCATGTGTCGCTCAGCGTGGTCGAGGAGCTGCGCTGGCTGGAGTATGGCCAGCGCCTGCGCGACCAACGGCGCAACCGCCTGTATCGCGCAGACCAGCCGATGGTGGGCCGTACCCTCTACGATGCCGCGCTGACTGGCGGCGCCCAGGCGCTGGGGCAACCGATCGGCGAGCTCGCCGTGGGCAAGCGCGCGGACTGGCTGGTGCTCGATGGACAGGATCCGTATCTGGCCGTGGCGGACGGCGATGCCATCCTCAACCGCTGGTTGTTTGCGGGCGGCGACCGCCAGGTGCGTGATGTGATGGTCAACGGGCAGTGGGTGGTGCGCCAGGGGCGGCATGGGCAGGAAGAGGAAAGCGCGGTGGCGTTTGTGGCAGTCCTGCGTCAGCTTCTGGCCTGAACACGGTCCCTGTAGGAGCGGCCTTGCGCCGCGAAAGGGCCGCGAAGCGGCCCCAGGTTCAGTGTTGACGCAAAGATCGCCGGGGCCGCTTTGCGGCCCTTTAGCGGCGCAAGGCCGCTCCTACAGGGATCGCAACCACCTGGATCTCAATGCCTGGCAACAATCTGCTTGTCGGACACTCGCCAGATCAGCCGATTGGTGTCATACCCCTGCTGCCGCGCCTTGGCCAGCAGGTTCTCGCGCTCCCAGGCCGGCAGCGAAGGCGTACGCGAAAGAATCCACAGGTACTTGCGATCCGGGCTGCCGACAATCGCCGTACGGTAGCGCTCGTCGACGAACAGGATCCAGTAGTCGCCCTTGGCCACGCCCGGCACCAGGCGGGTGAACCAGTTGTCGAACTCCACCCACAGCTTGTCGGTGTGCCCGGCCTCCTGCGGCGTGGCATGGCCTTCGGCGCGCAGCCACTCGTCGCCCATGGTGCGGCAGCGATTGAGCACGCCGACCGTGCCGTCGGGCTTGAGGTTGTAGTGGGCTTCAGATTGGGCACAGCCATCCTGGTACTTCATCGGCAGGCGCGCCAGCTCGAACCATTTGCCCTGGTAACGCTTGAGGTCGACCGCACCTGCGGTCTTCGGCGCCAGCGGGTCGGTGGCCGAGGTGGCGCAGCCACCCAGCAGCATCACCAGGCACACGCCCAGCAGCAGGTGCAGACGCCTCATTTGAGGCCCTGCCCGGAATACATCAGGACCTTGTCCGCCGCGTACTGCACGCTGATGAAGCTCTTCTCGTCACCCCAGGTGCAGCTGCTCATGCCCAGCGCCCCGGAGCACTCCTTGGGCGAGCCGAGCAATTGCTCGACCTCGGCCTTGTTCATGCCGGCCTTGAGCTTGGAATAGTTTTCCTGGTTGATCTTGCTGCAGGCGGTCAGGACGACGCACAAGGACAACAGGGCGAGGGAACGCAACGACATGAAGGGACACTCCTGGAGGTGGATACGCAGGTACGAAGGCCTGCAGGGAGCTTAGAAGGGAAAAAGGCTCCGCGGTTCCCTGGCGGCCCAGGTTTCGTTGTGCGCCGTTGGTCGCCTGGCGCGCAAACGATTAATGTTTTATTCCTGCGCGTCGACATAGAGCGGTGGTATGGCCTTTTGCCGCACCCCTCCCCTTCGTGCCCGTGCGCAGATTCCAAGAAAAATGACCAAGAACCTCAAGTTCAGCCACAAGATCCTGCTGGCCGCCGCCCTCGTGGTGGCCGTCGCCTTCACCTGCTTCGTCCTGTTCAACGACTACAGGCAGCGCCAGTCGCTGCGCAGCGACACTGAATCGACGTTGCAGTCACTGGGCAACCTGACCGCGGGCAACATCCGCACTTGGCTCGACAGCCGCATCCAGCTGGTGAGCTCGGTGGCCCAGCAGATCGCCGTCGACGGCCCGGCCAAGAACAGCCTCGACCGCATCCTGGCGTTGCCGGTGTACAGCGGCAACTTCATCCTCACCTACTTCGGCGGCCAGGACGGCAGCATGCAGTCGGTGCCGGTGGGTAACCGCGCCGCCGACTACGACCCGCGCGTGCGCGGCTGGTACAAGGCGGCCAGCACGGCGGGCCAGACCATCGTCACCGAGCCGTACATCTCGGTCTCGGCCGGCAAGCTGGTGATCACCCTGGCCACCCCGGTGCAACAGGGCGGGCGCATGATCGGCGTGAGCGGTGTCGACACCGACCTGCAGACCATCAGCAACCTGATCAACACCCTCGACTTCGGCGGCCACGGCCATGCCTTCATCGTCAACGGCGAAGGCAAGGTGCTCATCCATCCCAAGGGCGAACTGGCGCTCAAGACCCTGGCCGATGTCTACCCCGGCAGCGACCTGCGCATCGGCAGCGGCCTGAAAGAGGTCGAGGTCGAGGGCCGCCGGCAGTTCATCAGCTTCACCCACGTCGACGGCGTGCCGTCGGCGGACTGGTACGTGGCGCTGGTGCTGGACCAGGACGCGGCCTTCGCCATGCTCGGCGAGCTGCGCACCTCGGCAGTGGTGGCGACGCTGATCGCGGTGGTGGTGATCATCGCCCTGCTCGGCCTGCTGATCCGTGTGCTGATGGAGCCGCTGCACGTCATGGGCCGCGCCATGCGCGACATCGCCGAGGGCGAGGGCGACCTGACCCGGCGCCTGAACATCCACGCCCAGGACGAGTTCGGCAGCCTGGCGCAGTCGTTCAACCGTTTCGTCGAGCGGATCCACGAGTCGATCCGTGAAGTGGCCTCGGCCACCGGCCAGGTGAATGCCGTGGCCAGCCAGGTGGTCAACGCCTCCAACGCCTCGATCCATAACGCCGACCAGCAATCGAGCCGCACCAGCAGCGTGGCCGCGGCGATCAACCAGCTCGGCGCCGCCGCCCAGGAAATCGCCCAGAACGCCGCCCTCGCCTCGCAGCACTCCAGCGCCGCCCGCGGCCTGGCCGAGGAAGGCCAGCAGGTGGTCGGCGAGACCATCGACGTGATGAACCAGCTGTCGGCGCGCATCAGCGACGCCAGCGGCAATATCGAGACGCTGAACAACCACACGGCGAACATCGGCCAGATCCTCGATGTGATCAGCGGCATCTCGCAGCAGACCAACCTGCTGGCGCTCAACGCCGCCATCGAGGCCGCCCGTGCCGGCGAGGCCGGGCGCGGCTTCGCGGTGGTCGCGGACGAGGTGCGCAACCTGGCCCACCGTACCCAGGACTCAGCGCAGCAGGTGCAGCGCCTGATCGAGGAGCTGCAGGCCGGCGCCCAGGTGGCGGTCAGCACCATGAACCAGAGCCAGCAGCACAGCGATCGCAGCGTGGGCATCGCCAACCAGGCCGGCGAGCGCCTGGGCAGCGTTACCCAGCGCATCGGCGAGATCGACGGCATGAACCAGTCGGTGGCCACCGCCACCGAGGAGCAGACGGCCGTGGTCGAGTCGATCAATGTCGACATCAACGAGATCAATACGCTGAATCAGGAAGGGGTGCACAACCTGCAGAGCACGTTGCGTGCCTGCACCGACCTTGAGCATCAGGTCGAGCGGTTGAAGCATCTGGTGGGGAGTTTCAGGATCTGATTCGAAGGCCCTGGGGGCCGCTTTGCGGCCCATCGCGGCACAAGGCCGCTCCTACAGGGGGATGCGATTCCCTGTAGGAGCGGCCTTGTGCCGCGAAAGGCCTGCGCAGCAGGCCCGGCTATTCAGAAGCGGGACCCAGGCTCCAGCAAGAAATCCATCTCCTCGCTGGTACTCGGCCGCTCCAGCACCAGGTTGCGGTGCGGGAAGCGCCCGAACCTGGCAATCACCCGCTGGTGCTGCTCGGCATAGTCGAGGAAGCCTTCGAACAACCGGCGATTGGCCTCGGGCTGTTCAGCCAGCAGCATCTGGTAACGCTCGACACACAGGTTCTGCCAGTCCAGCACCTCGGCGTGCTCCAGCACCAGCAGCACGAACACCCGCTGGATCGGCAGCAACTGGTAGTCCCAGCCCTTTTGCAGGCCCTGCATCGCCACCACCTGCGCCCGCCGGTCGCCCTCGAAGGCGCGCGGCGTGTCGCGGTGGATCATGCGTGGCAACTGATCCAGCAGGATCAGCAGGCCAAGCCAGCCCTGCGGGCTCTGCTGCCACTCGTCGAGCCCGCCCGAGAGGGCCTGCTCGACCAGGTGGCCGAACTGGGCCTGGGCTTCGGCGTCATGGTGCTTGCCGAACCACAGCGTGTTCTTCTCGTCAGCCACGGCCTGGGCACTGCTGCCCCAACCGAACCACCACTCCAGCAACGGCTGCCAAGGTGCGAGCATGACTTACTCCTTGTGATAGGCGGTGACGCGCTCGACCTCTTCCTTCGAGCCGAGGATCACCGACACGCGCTGGTGCAGGCTCTCCGGCTTGATGTCGAGGATGCGCTCGTAACCGTTGGTGGAGGCGCCGCCAGCCTGTTCGATGATGAAGGACATCGGGTTGGCTTCGTACATCAGGCGCAGCTTGCCCGGCTTGCTCGGCTCGCGGGCGTCGCGCGGGTACATGAACAGGCCGCCACGGGTCAGGATGCGGTGCACATCGGCCACCATCGAGGCGATCCAGCGCATGTTGTAGTTCTTCTTCAGCGGACCGGTCTCGCCGGCCAGCAGCTCGCCCACGTAGCGCTGCACCGGGGCTTCCCAGTGACGCTGGTTGGACATGTTGATGGCGAACTCGGCGGTGGTTTCCGGCACGCGGATGTTCTCGTGGGTCAGGACGAAGCTGCCCAGCTCGCGGTCCAGGGTGAAGCCCTTGACGCCGTTGCCCAGGGTCAGGATCAGCATGGTCTGCGGGCCGTAGATGGCGTAACCGGCGGCGACCTGCTCGGTGCCTGGCTGCAGGAACGCTTCTTCGTTCAGGCTTTCGTTCTGGCTCAGGTACTGGTTAGGGCAACGCAGTACCGAGAAGATGGTGCCGACCGAAACGTTGACGTCGATGTTCGACGAGCCGTCCAGCGGGTCGAAGACCAGCAGGTAGGCGCCTTTCGGGTATTTGCCCGGGATCTGGTAGGCGTTGTCCATTTCCTCGGACGCCATGCCGGCCAGGTGGCCGCCCCACTCGTTGGCCTCGAGCAGGATGTCGTTGGAGATCACGTCGAGCTTCTTCTGCACTTCGCCCTGCACGTTTTCGGTGCCCATGCTGCCCAGCACGCCGCCGAGGGCACCCTTGGACACGTGGTGGCTGATCTCCTTGCACGCACGCGCCACCACCTCGATCAGGAAGCGCAGATCGGCAGGGGTATTGTTGCTGCGGGTCTGCTCAATCAGATAGCGACTCAGGGTAACGCGGGACATGTATGGCTCCGAAAGGAATAGGGGGAGAAAATCCCCCGCAGTTTACAGGGAGAGTTGCGGGCTAGCGAGCAAAGAGACTTGCCTGGGCTGTCAGACGGCACATTAGGTCGGTAGTTCAGCCCGCGCCAGGCCGATAGTCGGCATCTGCCTCATTCGCGGGTTTACCCGCGAATGGCCTCACCTCAATCCAGCGCCTTCCAGATCTCGGTCGCATACTCGCGGATGGTCCGGTCCGACGAGAACCAGCCCATCCGCGCGGTATTGAGCACTGCCATGCGCCACCAGTCCTGCGGCGCGTGCCACAGCTCCTCGACCCGCCGCTGGGCGTCCCAGTAGGCATCGAAGTCGGCGCATACCAGGAAGCGGTCATAGGCGATCAGTCCGTCCACCAGCCCGGCGTAGCGCGCCGGGTCGTCCGGCGAAAACACCCCGCTGCGGATCGCCTGCAGCACATCGCCCAACCGATGGGAGGCGGCAATCGCCGCGGCGGCGCCGAAATCGCCGCTGCGCTTGCGCGCCTCCACCTGCTGGGCGGTCAGGCCGAAGATGAACATGTTTTCGGCGCCCACCTGCTCGCACATCTCGACATTGGCGCCATCCAGGGTGCCGATGGTCAGCGCGCCATTGAGGCCGAACTTCATGTTGCTGGTACCGGACGCCTCATAGCCAGCAGTGGAAATCTGCTCGGACAGGTCCGCTGCCGGGATGATGCTCTCGGCCAGGCTGACGTTGTAGTTGGGCAGGAACACCACCTTGAGCTGGTCACGCACCGTGGGGTCGTTGTTGACCACCCGGGCGATGTCGTTGGCCAGCTTGATGATCAGCTTGGCCTGGTGGTAGCTGGCCGCCGCCTTGCCGGCGAAGATCTTCACCCGCGGTACCCAGTCGGTCCCGGGGTCATTGCGCATCGCCTGGTACAGCGCCACCGTATGCAACAGGTTGAGCAGCTGGCGCTTGTACTCGTGGATGCGCTTGACCTGGACGTCGAACAACGCCTGCGGATTGACCGTCACCCCCAGCCGATCCTGGATGATGCTGGCCAGGGCGCGCTTGCTGTGCAGGCGCTGGGCGGCGAACTGCTTGCGGAAGGTGGCCTTGTCGGCGAAAGGCGCCAGCCCCTTGAGCTTGCCCTCCGGGTCGTCCAGCACCTGCGGACCCAACGCCTCGATCAGCATCGCCGTGAGCTGCGGGTTGGACTGGTACAGCCAGCGACGGAAGGTGATGCCGTTGGTCTTGTTGTTGATCCGTTGCGGGTAAAGCTTGTGCAGTTCGGCGAACACCGTGCTCTTCATCAGCTTGCTGTGCAGCGCCGACACGCCGTTGACGCTGTGCGAGCCGAGATACGCCAGGTTGCCCATGCGTACCCGCCGGCCATTGTCCTCCTCGATCAGCGACACCGCGCGCAGCACATCGAAGTCGTGCAGGCCTTTGGCCCGCAGGGCATCGATATGGTAGGCGTTGATCAGGTAGATGATCTGCATGTGCCGCGGCAGCATGCGCTCCATCAGCGCCACCGGCCAGGTTTCCAGGGCCTCGGGCAGCAGGGTATGGTTGGTGTAGGCCAGGGTTCCGACGGTCAGCTCCCAGGCTTTGTCCCAGGGGATTTCGTGCTGGTCCACCAACAGGCGCATCAACTCGGCCACGGCGATCGACGGGTGGGTGTCGTTGAGCTGGATCGCTGCGGCATCCGGCAGGTTGAGCAGGTCTTTATGCATGTTCAGGTGGCGGCGCAACAGGTCCTGCAGCGAGGCCGAGACGAAGAAGTATTCCTGGCGCAGGCGTAGCTCCTGGCCGGCCTCGGTGCTGTCGGCCGGGTACAGCACCCGCGAGATGCTCTCGGCGCGGGCCACCTCGGCCACTGCGCCCAGGTGGTCGCCGGCGTTGAAGCGCTCCAGGTGCAGTTCTTCCAACGCCCGGGCCCTCCATAGGCGCAGGGTGTTGACGCTGGCGCCGCGCCAACCGACCACCGGTGTGTCGTAGGCCACCGCCCGCACCGTCTCGCCCGGCCACCAGACCTGGCGCTGCTGCCCATTGCCCTCGTGCACGGTTTCGACACTGCCGCCGAAGCTGATCGGATAGATCACCTCGGCGCGCTCGAACTCCCAGGGGTTGCCGAAATCCAGCCAGTTCTCGGTCTGCTCCTGCTGCCAGCCATCGACTACCGCCTGGCGGAACAGGCCATGCTCGTAGCGGATGCCGTAACCATGGGCGGCGATGCCCAAAGTCGACATGCTCTCCATGAAGCACGCCGCCAGGCGCCCGAGGCCGCCATTGCCCAGCGCCGCATCGGGCTCGAGCAGGCGGATGCGCTCAAGGTCCACGTCCAACCCCTGCAACGCCTCACGGGCGATCTCCAGGTAGCCGAGGTTGCTCAGGCTGTCGTACAGCAAGCGGCCGATGAGGAATTCGAGGGAGAGGTAATAGACACGCTTCTGGCTGCGTCGGTAGGCCCGCCGGGTATGGTCCATCCAGTGATCGACCATGTGGTCGCGGGCGGCCAGGGCGATGGCCTCGAACCAGTCGTGGTCGAAAGCGTGTTCCGGGTCCTTGCCGACCGCGTAGGTCAGCTTGGCCAGCACGGCGGCGCGAAAGGCCGCCACCTCTGCACTATGGTCCTTTTCGTCACGGGCTTCGGTTTCCTGGGACATGAGGCATCCTCGGGCAAATGGGCGAAAGCGCAGGGAGATTGTTCAGCCTAGACGCTCTGACACGGAGCGACAGCGACGGTTCGCGGTTTTCATCCACCGCTGGCGAAACCGGCAAAAGGTTGTTCACAAATTGAACAACTCCGGTATCATCGCGCGCCCCAAAACCGTGATTTCCCTTGCAAGAATAAAACCGCAACCATGAAACCGACCCTGATCGCCGCCGCCGAAGTCGACCGCCTGGAGACCTGGCAGCGCTATGCCAGCCACATGTGCGGTGGCTGCCACTCGACCTGCTGCACCCTGCCGGTGGAGGTGAAGATCAAGGATCTGATCCGCATCGGCGTGGTGGACGAGTTCGAAAAAGACGAACCCCCGAAAAACGTGGCCAAACGCCTGCAGAAGGAAGGCATCATCGAGCGTTTCAACCAGAAGTCGGGGATCTTCACCCTGACCCGGATGAGCAACGACGACTGCATGTATCTGGACCGCAAGAGCCGGCTGTGCACCATTTATGACAAGCGCCCGGACACCTGCCGTAATCACCCGAAGATCGGGCCGCGGCCGGGGTATTGTGCGTACAAGCCCAAGGTGGCTACCCGCTGATCCTGCTTTACCTTTGAAATTCTGGGGCTGCTTTGCAGCCCATCGCGGCACAAGGCCGCTCCTACAGGGGACCGCGATCTCCTGTAGGAGCGGCCTTGTGCCGCGAAAGGGCCGCAAAGCGGCCCCTGAATTCTGAAGGCAAACAAAAACGCCCCCGGCCTTTCGACCGGGGGCGTTTTCATTCAGCCTGAACTAATGACTCAGTTCTTGGCTTTCTTGGCAGCGCGGGTACGCTCGCCTTCGTCGAGGATCTTCTTGCGCAGACGGATCGACTTCGGCGTGACTTCGCACAGCTCGTCGTCCTGGATGAATTCCAGGGCCTGCTCGAGGGTGTGGCGAACCGGCGGAACCAGGGCGATGACTTCATCCTTGCCCGAAGCACGCATGTTGTCGAGCTTCTTGCCTTTGGTCGGGTTCACGCCCAGGTCGTTGTCACGGCTGTTCAGGCCGATGATCTGACCGTTGTAGATCTCCTGGCCGTGTTCAACGAACAGCTTGCCGCGAGCCTGCAGGGTTTCCAGCGAGTAGGTCAGTGCCTTGCCGGTCTCGACCGAAACCAGGACACCGTTCAGGCGGCCGGACATCTGGCCCGACTTCATGGTGTCGTAGCGATCGAAGATCGAGGTCAGGATGCCTGCACCGTTGGTCAGGGTCAGGAACTGGTTACGGAAACCGATCAGACCACGGGCTGGAATGTTGTATTCCAGGCGCACACGGCCCTTGCCATCCGGAACCATGTTGGTCAGGTCGCCTTTACGCAGGCCCATCTCTTCCATGACCTTGCCCTGGGATTCCTCAGGGATGTCGATGGTGACGTTCTCGAACGGCTCCTGCTTGACGCCGTCGACTTCGCGGATGATCACTTCAGGACGGCCTACGGCCATCTCGAAGCCTTCACGGCGCATGGTTTCGATCAGTACCGACAGGTGCAGCTCACCACGGCCCGATACCTTGAACTTGTCAGGGGAATCGGTTTCCTGAACGCGCAGGGCAACGTTGTACAGCAGCTCCTTGTCCAGACGGTCCTTGATGTTACGGCTGGTGACGAACTTGCCTTCTTTACCGCAGAACGGCGAGTCGTTGACCTGGAAGGTCATCGAAACGGTTGGCTCGTCAACGGTCAGCGGCTTCATCGCTTCTACCGCATCCGGGGCGCACAGGGTGTCGGAGATGAACAGCTCGTCGAAGCCGCTGATGCAGACGATGTCGCCAGCCTGGGCTTCTTCGACGTCCACACGGTGCAGACCGTGGTGACCCATCAGTTTCAGGATACGGCCGTTACGCTTCTTGCCGTTGGTGTCGATGGCGACAACCGGGGTGTTCGGCTTGACGCGACCGCGGGCAATACGGCCAACACCGATAACGCCGAGGAAGCTGTTGTAGTCCAGTGCGGAGATCTGCATCTGGAACGAGCCTTCACGGTCAACGTCCGGCGCCGGTACGTTGTCGACGATCGACTGGTACAGGGCGGTCATGTCTTCGCCCATGGCGGTGTGGTCCAGGCCGGCAATGCCGTTCAGGGCCGAGGCATAGACGACTTTGAAGTCCAGCTGTTCATCGGTGGCGCCGAGGTTGTCGAACAGGTCGAAGATCTGGTCCAGAACCCAGTCAGGACGCGCGCCCGGACGGTCGACCTTGTTGATCACGACGATCGGCTTCAGGCCGGCTTCGAAGGCCTTCTTGGTCACGAAGCGGGTTTGCGGCATCGGGCCGTCTTGCGCGTCGACCAGCAGCAGCACGGAGTCGACCATCGACATTACACGCTCGACCTCGCCACCGAAGTCGGCGTGGCCGGGGGTGTCGACGATGTTGATGTGGTAGCCGTTCCAGTTGATGGCGGTGTTTTTCGCCAGAATGGTAATGCCGCGCTCTTTTTCCTGGTCGTTGGAGTCCATGACGCGCTCGTCGTTGAGCTCGTTACGCTCCAGGGTGCCGGACTGGCGCAGGAGTTTGTCGACCAGGGTGGTTTTACCATGGTCAACGTGGGCAATGATGGCGATGTTACGCAGATTTTCGATCACAACTGTATCTCGATCAGAGGATTCGGTTGCCGCCAGTGTAGGCGGCCAATATGTACTGTTTAAGGCTCAGCGGGCCCGGCGGTCGGGAGGGCGATGGCGGATGCTGCCGCCATACAGCCCTGGCGTCTTATGTCGGACGATAAACACGCACATTGGCATGTCCCTCACTGAGCAGGTGGTGTGCGTGCAGACGGCTCATCACACCCTTGTCGCAATACAGCAAGTACTGGCGCGTGGGATCCAGATGCTTGAACTTGCTGTTGATCGCATAGAACGGCATGGCCTGGACTTCGATACCTTCCAGCGCCAGGGGTTCGTCTTCCTGGGCATCAGGGTGACGAATGTCGATGACGATCTGGCCTGGCAGCGCTTCGGCCACCTCCTCGACTTCGATGTCCTTGCCCAGTTCATCGATCACGTGGTCAATGGAAATGAACCTGGCGCGCTCCAGGGCACGCTCCAGCACTTCCATCTCGAACTGCTTCTCTTCGTGCTCCATGCGGTGACGCTTGGCATGGGTGGTCGGGTTCACCGAGATCACGCCGCAGTACTCGGGCATGTGCTTGGCGAAATCGGCGGTGCCGATCTCGGTAGCCTGGTCGATGATGTCCTGCTTGTGGCTGGCCAGCAGCGGGCGCAGCACCAGCTTGTCAGTGGCCGAGTCGATGATCGACAGGTTCGGCAATGTCTGGCTGGACACTTGGGAAATCGCCTCGCCAGTCACCAGGGCGTCGATCTGCAGGCGGTCGGCCATGCGCGCAGCCGCGCGCAGCATCATGCGCTTGAGCGTGACGCCCATGTAGCTGTTGTCGACCTTGTTGAGGATTTCGCCGACCACTTCCTCGAACGGCACGCTGATGAACAGCACGCGCTGGCTGCTGCCGTACTTCTTCCACAGGAAATGGGCCACTTCCATCACACCCAGTTCGTGGGCGCGACCACCGAGGTTGAAGAAGCAGAAGTGAGTCATCAGGCCCCGGCGCATCATCTGGTAGGCCGCCACGGTGGAGTCGAAGCCACCGGACATCAGCACCAGGGTCTGCTCCAGGGCGCCCAGCGGATAACCACCGATGCCGTTGTGCTGGTTGTGGATCACGTACAGGCGCTGGTCGCGGATCTCGATGCGCACCAGGACTTCCGGCTTCTTCAGCTCGATGCCGGCGGCGCCGCACTGCTGGCGCAGCTGGCTGCCGACGTAGCGGTCGACGTCCATCGAGGTGAAGTCGTGGTGGCCGCCGCGCTTGCAGCGCACGGCGAAGTGCTTGCCGGCCAGCAGGTGGCCGAAGTGGTGCTTGCACTTGGCGACGATGTCGTCGAAGTCGCCCAGCGGGTATTCCTCGACCTGCAGGAAGTGGGTGATACCCGGGGTGCAGGACAGGCGCTCGATCATCTCACGCTGGATCTTCTCGTCCTCGACGCGGGTGACCACCTCGAGATTGTCCCAGACACCGTCAACCGCGAGCTCGGGATCCAGGTCCTTGAGCACGTTGCGGATGTTCTTGGCGAGCTGGCGGATGAAGCGCTTGCGCACCGGCCGGCTCTTGATGGTGATCTCTGGGAAGACTTTGACGATAAGTTTCATTGGTTTAACAGCGCGCGCAGGGCCTGCCAAAAATAGGGGGCGCGAATTATAGCGGAAATCGCTCAAGGTTTGAGCAACTTTTGATCAGAAGCTTTGCGATGAATGCAGCAGGGGGCTTGTGCAGCACCTGTACCGGCCCTTTCGCGGGTAAACCCGCTCCCACAGGGATCGCACAATCATTGAAGCCAGTGAAGATCCTGTGGGAGCGGGTTTACCCGCGAAAGGGCCCACGAAAGCAGCACAAGGCCTCACGCGCGCACCAAAACAGTGCATGGCATTCAAAAAGTGCCTTTTAAGGGTGCGTTCATTCCACCCCGCCACCTCGCAAAAGCCCGCCAACGCCCCCTTTCATCCCGCCCTCGCCATTTTTGGGCACTGGCATGCAATTTGCTCCCTTGTGAGGCAGGTACGCTTGGTCGACTATCCGCGCCCAGCGACACCCTTTTTCCAGGGCAGCGGCCAACTGCGCCCTAGACCATCCGGAGGACAACATGTCGAAGTCGGTTCAACTCATCAAAGATCATGACGTCAAGTGGATTGATCTGCGTTTCACGGACACCAAGGGCGTTCAGCATCACGTGACCATGCCGGCGCGCGATGGCCTGGACGAAGACTTCTTCGAAGTCGGCAAGATGTTCGACGGTTCCTCCATCGCTGGCTGGAAAGGCATCGAAGCCTCCGACATGATCCTGATGCCGGTCGACGACACCGCCGTGCTGGACCCGTTCACCGAAGAGCCGACCCTGATCATCACCTGCGATATCGTCGATCCGTCGAGCATGCAGGGCTACGATCGCGACCCGCGCGGCATCGCCAAGCGCGCCGAAGAGTACCTGAAGAGCACCGGCATCGGTGACACCGTGTTCGCAGGCCCGGAGCCTGAGTTCTTCATCTTCGACGAAGTGAAGTTCCAGTCGGACATCTCTGGCTCGATGTTCAAGATCTTCTCCGAGCAAGGCTCGTGGATGACCGGCGCTGACGTCGAAGGCGGCAACAAAGGCCACCGTCCGGGCGTGAAAGGCGGCTACTTCCCGGTTCCGCCGTTCGACCACGACCACGAAATCCGCACTGCCATGTGCAACGCCCTGGAAGAAATGGGCCAGACCGTCGAAGTCCACCACCACGAAGTGGCGACTGCCGGCCAGAACGAAATCGGCGTCAAGTTCAACACCCTGGTGAAGAAAGCTGACGAAGTACAGGCCCTGAAGTACGTCGTGCACAACGTTGCCGACGCTTACGGCCGTACCGCCACCTTCATGCCCAAGCCTCTGTACGGCGACAACGGCTCGGGCATGCACGTGCACATGTCGATCTGGAAAGACGGCAAGAACACCTTCTCCGGCGAAGGCTATGCCGGCCTGTCCGATACCGCCCTGTACTTCATCGGCGGCATCATCAAGCACGGCAAGGCCCTGAACGGCTTCACCAACCCGTCGACCAACTCCTACAAGCGTCTGGTCCCAGGTTTCGAAGCCCCGGTGATGCTGGCCTACTCGGCGCGCAACCGTTCCGCCTCGATCCGTATTCCTTACGTCGGCAGCCCGAAAGCCCGCCGTATCGAAGCACGCTTCCCGGACCCATCGGCCAACCCGTACCTGGCCTTCGCGGCCTTGCTGATGGCCGGCCTGGACGGCATCCAGAACAAGATCCACCCAGGCGATGCCGCCGACAAGAACCTGTACGACCTGCCGCCTGAAGAGGCCAAGGACATCCCGCAGGTGTGCGGCAGCCTGAAGGAAGCCCTGGAAGAGCTGGACAAGGGCCGTGCGTTCCTGACCAAGGGCGGCGTGTTCTCCGACGACTTCATCGATGCCTTCATCGAACTGAAGAGCGAAGAAGAGATCAAGGTCCGCACCTTCGTGCACCCGCTGGAATACGAGCTGTACTACAGCTGCTGATCTGATCGGCGCCCCGCGTCGATGACATCAGGACGGCCTCCCTCGGGAGGCCGTTTTCATTTCCGGATCGAATCCCTCGCGGGCAAACCGCACGCCCTCTGTGGGAGCGGGTTCACCCGCGCGGAGGCCATTGGCTCCCAGCCAAAATCAAAACCTCACCCTCCGGGCTATGCTCTATATTGGTGCACTATTTTCGGGCATGCCCCGTGATGCACCCCAATATGGTTCAAGTGAAACGTTTAACCTGGACTTTCTGTTCCGAATTTGCGCAATAACAGGTGTTTATCCGGGTTTCTCGCTTCTTTTCGGAGCCTTGGTTTGTTTCTTGCATTTTCACGGTACCAAGCGCACCACCCGCGCCAGCCCATGTGCCAAAAGAGGTCAACGACGCCCCATGACCATCAGCGATGCACAGCACCGTCTGCTTCTGGACAACCTGACCACGGCCACGCTGCTGCTCAATGCCGAACTGCGCCTGGAGTACATGAACCCGGCGGCGGAGATGCTGCTGGCCGTCAGCGGCCAGCGCAGCCACGGGCAGTTCATCAGCGAGCTGTTCACCGAATCGACCGAGGCGCTCAATTCGCTGCGCCAGGCGGTGGAGCAGGCGCACCCGTTCACCAAGCGTGAAGCGCAGCTGACCTCGCTGACCGGCCAGACCATCACCGTCGACTATGCCGTGACCCCCATCCTGCACCTGGGCCAGACCCTGCTGTTGCTGGAGGTGCATCCTCGCGACCGGCTGCTGCGCATCACCAAGGAAGAGGCCCAGCTGAGCAAGCAGGAGACCACCAAGATGCTGGTGCGCGGCCTGGCCCACGAGATCAAGAACCCTCTCGGCGGTATCCGTGGTGCAGCACAACTGCTGGCCCGTGAACTGCCGGAAGAAAGCCTGCGCGACTACACCAACGTGATCATCGAGGAAGCCGACCGCCTGCGTAACCTGGTCGACCGCATGCTCGGCTCGAACAAGCTGCCGTCGCTGGCCATGACCAACATCCACGAAGTGCTCGAGCGCGTGTGCAGCCTGGTCGAGGCCGAGAGCCAGGGCTGCATCACCTTGGTGCGCGACTATGACCCGAGCCTGCCGGACGTGCTGATCGACCGTGAGCAGATGATCCAGGCCGTGCTCAACATCGTGCGCAACGCCATGCAGGCCATCGGCGGGCAGAACGAACTGCGCCTGGGCCGCATCACCCTGCGCAGCCGCGCCGTGCGCCAGTTCACCATCGGCCATGTGCGTCACCGCCTGGTCGCCAGGATCGAGATCGTCGACAACGGCCCCGGCATCCCAGCGGAACTGCAGGACACCCTCTTCTATCCCATGGTCAGCGGCCGTCCGGACGGTACCGGGCTGGGCCTGGCCATCACCCAGAACATCATCAGCCAGCACCAGGGCCTGATCGAGTGCGAGAGCCACCCCGGCCACACCACCTTCTCGATCTACCTGCCCCTGGAACAAGGAGCCACCGCCCCATGAGCCGAAGTGAAACCGTCTGGATCGTCGATGATGATCGTTCCATCCGCTGGGTCCTGGAAAAGGCCCTGCAGCAGGAAGGCATGACCACCCAGAGCTTCGACAGCGCCGACGGAGTCATGGGCCGCCTTGCCCGCCAGCAGCCGGACGTGATCATCTCGGACATCCGCATGCCGGGCGCCAGCGGCCTCGACCTGCTGGCCCAGATCCGCGAGCAGCACCCGGGGTTGCCGGTGATCATCATGACCGCTCACTCCGACCTGGACAGCGCCGTGGCCTCGTACCAGGGCGGCGCCTTCGAGTACCTGCCCAAGCCGTTCGATGTCGACGAGGCGGTGTCGCTGGTCAAGCGCGCCAACCAGCATGCCCAGGAGCAGCAAGCCCTGGAAGTGCCCCAGGCGCTGGCCCGCACGCCCGAGATCATCGGCGAGGCGCCGGCGATGCAGGAGGTATTCCGCGCCATCGGTCGCCTCAGCCACTCCAATATCACCGTGCTGATCAACGGTGAGTCCGGCACGGGTAAAGAGCTGGTGGCCCACGCCTTGCACCGCCACAGCCCGCGTGCGGCATCGCCGTTCATCGCCCTGAACATGGCGGCGATCCCCAAGGACCTGATGGAATCCGAGCTGTTCGGCCATGAGAAAGGCGCCTTCACCGGCGCCGCCAACCTGCGTCGCGGCCGTTTCGAGCAGGCCGACGGCGGCACGCTGTTCCTCGACGAGATCGGCGACATGCCCGCCGACACCCAGACCCGCCTGCTGCGGGTGCTGGCCGATGGCGAGTTCTACCGGGTCGGCGGCCATGTGCCGGTGAAGGTGGATGTACGCATCATCGCCGCCACCCACCAGAACCTCGAGTCGCTGGTGCAGGCCGGCAAGTTCCGTGAAGACCTGTTCCACCGCCTCAACGTGATCCGCATCCATATCCCGCGCCTGGCGGATCGGCGCGAGGACATCCCGGCCCTGGCCCGCCACTTCCTCGGCCGCGCTGCCCAGGAGCTGGCGGTGGAGCCCAAGCTGCTCAAGCCCGAGACCGAGGAGTTCATCCGCAACCTGCCGTGGCCGGGCAACGTGCGCCAGCTGGAGAACACCTGCCGCTGGATCACGGTGATGGCCTCCAGCCGCGAAGTGCTGGTCGGCGACCTGCCGCCGGAGTTGCTCAACCTGCCCCAGGACGCAGCACCCGTGACCAACTGGGAGCAGGCCCTGCGCCAGTGGGCCGACCAGGCCCTGGCCCGCGGCCAGTCGAGCCTGCTCGACAGCGCCGTGCCCAGCTTCGAGCGGATCATGATCGAGACCGCGCTCAAGCATACGGCTGGGCGTCGTCGTGATGCGGCGTTGTTGCTGGGGTGGGGGCGCAATACCTTGACGCGCAAGATCAAGGAATTGGGGATGAAGGTGGATGGGGGGGATGAGGACGAAGGGGACGAGCACTGAGACAGTCAAAAAATATGACCCATGAGGCCGACCATGGCCTCATGAGGCTCACATAGTTATTCCAACTGAAACCTTTCTCATATTATGATTAATTTGTAAAAAAGCAAAACTACGCAAGGTCATCCAAACTCTGCCCTCTAAGTTTATGCGCATCCTCAGTGGGTGCCTGCTGCTTCAAAAGCCCCAAGTTTGTTAGAACCCTCTTAGCCAACTCTGGGTCGTAGAAATTATTCATGAAGGACTTCCACTCCACCTTTAAGTCTGGCCGCCTAAAACCTTCACGATCCTCTGCAAACTTCTTAGCAAACCATAAAGTAAGAGTCGCCGTTGCAGCAATTTGGTCAAATTCTTGCGGCATCTCGCCACCCACCAGACTACTAACCTCCTTGACAGCCGCATGCGCAGCGAAAATAGCCGTGGCACCTTCTAAAGCCGTTATAAGCTTACTGGGCTTATTGACCTGACCTGGGGCAGGGAACATCGTGCTGTCGACCCTATCTACAAAAGTTTTAAGACTCTCTAGAGATGCGAAAGAGGCAAGGAACAGTTTCGCTGCGGTTTCCGCTACCTGCCCATAATTCCGCCCATCAGGATCATGCCTATTTACTGGGTCGTCACCACAATAAACATAGGCATTAATCCCGCCCTTACCAAACGGGCTCAATTGGTCAGACGAAATGAAGCGCCTCAGGCATGGAGAATAATAGCGATGGCCATTACCTAATGGATACAAATCGATCAGCGATTCTTTACGCTGCCCGCAGAAACCAAGGGTCGGCCCCCCTGTACCTGTAAAAGCACCGTAAGGCGTATACACCCTGGAGAAATTGCTACTCCCGAACGGCGATCGCTGGTGATCGAGCATCGGCAAATACACGCTCATGAACAGTCACTCCCGCAAGACCATAAGTCATGAGCCGAAAGCTAACCGAGACTGGCAGTGTCCGATACTGGCAAAATTATCAGGTTCAGCAGGTGCCACCGCGCCTACTTCACCACCCCACATCCTAGATAGAGCCATTTGCACCGTTGCTGTGCTGCGCGCACCAGCAAAAGGCAAATTTGCCTTCAAAAGCCCTCAAAGAATGGCCGGAACACCGCATTCTTGGGCCTATACCAGACCTGGCACGCTCCCTGCTAAGTACTCAGCACCTCCAGTTTTGGGGACCTCGGTACAGGCAGGCCGGGAAATCCCCTCTTTTATTCGTGCAGCCTCACCTGCACCCGCCAGCGCCCCGCCTCCTCCGTCGCGTTCCACTCGCCACGCAGGGGGCGGGCGGCCACCACGGTCAGTACCAGCCCTTCCTCGCTCTTCTGCAGGCGCCAGCCCACCGGTTTGTCCTGCAGCGTCAGCTGACCACGCTGGGTCTTGCCCTGGGCCTCGAACACGATGGCCACGGTGCCCTGGACGTTCTCGCCATGCAGCCTGGGCTCTTCGTTGAACCACAGGTCCAGGCCATCCTGCACCACCTGCACCTGCTCGAGCACCCGTTCTTCCGGGGTGGTCAAACGCCCGATCATCATGCCGACCATCAGCCCGACAAGGGCCAGCGACAGGATCACCCGCGGGAAGGCCTTCGAACGCGGGTCGGGTTCGGGGGTAGAATGCCCGTCATCTTCATGCTTGGAGCCGTGCATGTTTCACGTCATCCTTTTTCAACCAGAAATTCCGCCGAATACCGGCAACATCATCCGCCTGTGCGCCAACAGCGGCTGCGACCTGCACCTGATCGAGCCGATCGGCTTCGAACTGGACGACAAGCGCCTGCGCCGGGCAGGGCTGGACTACCACGAGTATGCCACGCTCAAGCGTCACCAAAGCCTGGCCGACTGCCTGGAAAGCCTGAATCAGCCAAGGCTGTTCGCCTTCACCACCAAGGGCTCGCACCCGTTTCACGAGGTCGAGTACCAGCCTGGCGACGCCTTCCTGTTCGGGCCTGAAAGCCGTGGCCTGCCGGCCGAGGTGCTGGACAGCCTGGCCCCCGAGCAGCGCCTGCGCCTGCCGATGCGGCCGGGGTGCCGGAGCCTGAACCTGTCCAATACCGTGGCGGTGACAGTGTACGAGGCGTGGCGGCAGCAGGGGTTTGCCGGTAGCTGATGCGCTGCCTGTACCGGCCCTTTCGCGGGCAAGCCCGCTCCCACAGGTATTGCGGGGTTGCCAAGAGCAGCACATTACCTGTGGGTGCACAGATATTGTGTGGTTGCTGAGAACAGCACAAATCCTTTGGGAGCACAGGTACTGTGTGATTGCTGAGAGCAGCATAAATCCTGTGGGAGCGGGTTTACCCGCGAAAGGGCCGGGGCAGGCGACACACCATGAAAAAGGCGACCACGAAGGTCGCCTTTATCTTTACCGGCAGCAATCACTGCACAGTTGGCACTTCACCGGCTTCCTGCATGCGCTGCATCTCTTGCGCGTACAGGGCGTCGAAGTTGACCGGCGACAGCATCAGCGCCGGGAACGAGCCACGGGTCACCAGGCTGTCCAGGGTCTCGCGGGCGTACGGGAACAGGATGTTCGGGCAGAACGCGCCGAGGGTGTGGCTCATCGAGGACGCGTCCAGATTGGCGATCAGGAAGATGCCAGCCTG
Organism: Mitsuaria sp. RG; assembly: GCF_028369275.1. Classification (NCBI taxonomy): domain Bacteria; kingdom Pseudomonadati; phylum Pseudomonadota; class Betaproteobacteria; order Burkholderiales; family Sphaerotilaceae; genus Roseateles; species Mitsuaria sp. RG. Next base: position 72,559 of record NZ_JAQMYQ010000015.1, on the reverse strand, counting down.
CTGCACTTCGGCGATGAAGGCCACTTCGTCACCATTCTTGACGGTCACCGACAGGGTCAGCACGACTTCGTGGAAGTCGCCTTCCAGGGCTTTCTGACGGGTGTTCAGGTCCAGCGAGACGCTCGGCTCCCACTGCTGGCGGAAGATCTGCGGGCTTTTCGGGGCCTCGAATGACAGATCGCGCACGTAGATGCGCTGCAGGGAGAATTGTGGAGCGGTGGCGTCAGTGGCGCCGTTGGTCTGTTGCTCGGTCATGGCAGATCCTTTTCCTAATGTTCTTGAATGCAGTGCGAATCAGGCCGCCAGCAGCGCGTCGAGCTTGCCCGCGCGCTCCAGGGCATAGAGGTCATCGCATCCACCGACGTGCGTGCTGCCGATCCAGATCTGCGGCACCGAGGTACGGCCGGCCTTCTGGCTCATTTCGGCGCGAACCTGGGGCTTGCCGTCGACCTTGATCTCCTCGAACGCCACGCCCTTGCTCTCGAGCAGGTACTTGGCGCGCATGCAGTAGGGGCAGTAGTCGCTGGAATAGACGATGACGGGCTTCATATCACTTCACCAGGGGCAGGTTATCGGCTTTCCAGCTGGAAACGCCACCGCTGAGCTTGGCGGCGGTGTAACCAGCCTTGAGCAGCTCGCGGCACAGGGTGCCGGACTGCTGGCCCATCGCGTCGACGACGATCAGGGTCTTCTCTTTGTGTTTTTCCAGCTCGCTCATGCGGCCGGCGACTTTGTCCTGGGGAATGTTCAGCGCACCGACGATATGCCCGGCCGAGTATTCCTTGGCGGTACGGATATCGATCACTACGGCCTTGTCGGCGTTGACCAGGGCGGTCAGCTGGCCGTTGCTCAGGCTCTGGCCGCCACGGCGGACTTCATTGATCAGCAGCAGGACCAGCAGGACGACGAAAATGGCCACCAGGATGTAGTGATCTGTCGCGAATTGAATCAGGTGAGCAACCATCAGGGGTGTTCCAGGCGATTGAAAATGGCGGCCAGTATACACAGCGCCCCATGACCGCCAAAGCCCGCTGGGCTGGCGGTAAACGCGTCTTCATGTTGCATGCCCGACCGCGCCTGTCGGGCAAGGGGAGGAATATTCGCCGTCGCTGGCGGATTTGCCCTAAAATGCGTGTCTTTATCATCTTTGAACAACCGTGAGTTTGATTGATGACGAGTACGCCTAAACCCCTGGTCCTGATCATCCTGGATGGCTTCGGTCACAGCGAAAGCCCCGAATACAACGCCATCTTCGCTGCCAACACGCCGGTCTACGACCGCCTGCGCGCCACCCAGCCGCACGGTTTGATCTCCGGTTCCGGCATGGACGTGGGGCTGCCCGACGGGCAGATGGGCAACTCCGAAGTCGGTCACATGAACCTCGGCGCCGGCCGCGTGGTGTACCAGGACTTCACCCGGGTGACCAAGGCCATCCGTGACGGCGAGTTCTTCGAGAACCCCGTGCTCGGCGGCGCGGTGGACAAGGCCGTCGGCGCCGGCAAGGCCGTGCACATCCTCGGCCTGCTCTCCGACGGCGGCGTGCACAGCCACCAGGACCACCTGATCGCCATGGCCGAGCTGGCCGCGCAGCGTGGCGCCGAGAAGATCTACCTGCACGCCTTCCTCGACGGCCGCGACACCCCGCCGCGCAGCGCCCAGTCGTCCATCGAACTGCTCGACGCCACCTTCGCCCGCCTGTGCAAGGGCCGCATCGCCAGCCTGATTGGCCGCTACTACGCCATGGACCGCGACAACCGCTGGGATCGCGTACAAGCCGCCTACAACCTGATCGTCGACAGCACCGCCGAATTCACCGCCGACAGCGCCCTCGCCGGCCTGCAAGCCGCCTACGCCCGCGAGGAGAACGACGAGTTCGTCAAGGCCACGCGCATTGGCGAAGCCGTCAAGGTCGAGGATGGCGACGCGGTCATCTTCATGAACTTCCGCGCCGACCGTGCCCGCGAGCTGTCCCGTGCGTTCGTCGAAGCGGACTTCAGCGAATTCCCACGCGCACGCCTGCCCAAGCTGGCGGCGTACATCGGCCTGACCCAGTATTCGGCGAAAATTCCGGCGCCTGCCGCGTTTGCCCCGTCCAGTCTGGACAATGTCCTGGGCGAATACCTGGCGAAGAACGGCAAGACCCAGCTGCGTATCGCCGAGACCGAGAAGTACGCCCATGTCACCTTCTTCTTCTCCGGTGGTCGCGAAGAGCCGTTCGAAGGCGAAGAACGCATCCTGATCCCGTCGCCGAAGGTCGCCACCTACGACCTGCAGCCGGAAATGAACGCTCCCGAGGTCACCGACCGCATCGTCGAGGCCATCGAGCAGCAGCGTTATGACGTGATCGTGGTCAACTATGCCAACGGCGACATGGTCGGCCATACCGGCGTGTTCGAAGCGGCGGTCAAGGCCGTCGAAGCCCTGGACATCTGCGTCGGCCGTATCGTCGAAGCCCTGGACAAGGTCGGCGGCGAAGCGCTGATCACCGCTGACCACGGCAACGTCGAGCAGATGGAAGACGAGTGCACCGGCCAGGCGCACACCGCCCACACCAGCGAGCCGGTGCCGTTCATCTATGTCGGCAAGCGCCAGGTCAAGGTCCGCGAAGGCGGCGTGCTGGCCGATGTGGCGCCGACCATGCTCAAGCTGCTGGGGCTGGAAAAGCCGGTCGAGATGACCGGCACCTCGATCCTGGTCGATGCTTGATGCTTGTACGGGGCCGCTTTGCGGCCCTTCCGCGGCACAAGGCCGCTCCTACAGGTGATCGCACATAACCTGTAGGAGCGGCCTTGTGCCGCGAAAGGGCTGCGCAGCAGCCCCGAAATACCTGAATTCCAGACCAACGCCCCGCCGCGCATGCCGCGGGGCGTTTTTTTTGCAGGCCCGCAAGGGCATACTAGGCCAGTCTCCATCCCCGGTACGCCAAACCCCATGCTCCGCGCCCTCTTCTTACTAGCCCTGTCATGCCTGCTCACCCCGGCTTTCGCCGACGAGCGCGCACAGACCCAGCAACAGCTGGACGCCACCCGCCAGGACATCGCCGAGCTGAAGAAGATGCTGGGCAAGCTCCAGGAGGAGAAAGCCGGCGTGCAGAAAGACCTCAAGTCCACCGAGACCGACATCGGCACTCTCGAGAAACAGGTGGAGGCACTGCAGCAAGAACTAAAAAAGACCGAGGGCGAGCTGGAGCGCCTTGATCACGAGAAAAAAAAACTCCAGAGCGCCCGCGTTGAACAGCAACGCCTGATTGCCATCCAGGCCCGTTCGGCCTACCAGAACAATGGCCGCGAGGAATACCTCAAGCTGCTGCTGAACCAGCAGAACCCCGAGAAGTTCGCCCGCACCCTCACCTATTACGACTACCTCAGCAAGGCGCGCATGGACCAGTTGCGCGCCTTCAACGAGACCCTGCGCCAGCTGGCCAACGTCGAGCAGGACATCGCCCGCCAGCAGGAACAGCTGCTGACCCAACGCGCCGACCTCGACGGTCGCCGCCAGGCGCTCGTGGCCGAGCGCGACAAGCGCCAGCAGGTGCTGGCCAAGCTCAACAGCGACATGAAAGAGCGCGACCAGAAGCTGCAGAGCCGCGAGCAGGACCAGGCCGACCTGGGCAAGGTGCTCAAGACCATCGAGGAAACCCTGGCCCGCCAGGCCCGCGAGGCCGAAGAGGCGCGCCAGCGCGCCCTGCTGGCCAGGCAGGAAGAAGAGAAACGCCGCAAGGAGCAGGCCCTGGCTGCGGCAGCCCGTGCCCAGGAGCCCGAGGAGGCGCCGAAAAAGGCCCGCACCACCCTCGGCCCGGTGGTTTCCAGCGATGGCGCCAGCTACGGCGGCGCTTTTTCTGCGGCCCGGGGCAAACTTCCATGGCCGGTCAATGGTCGATTGCTGGCACGCTTCGGCGATACCCGCGGCGGCGACGCCCGGGCCAAATGGGACGGAGTGATGATCGGCGCCAGCGCCGGCACCCAGGTGCGCGCCGTGCATGGCGGGCGCGTGGTGTTCGCCGACTGGTTGCGCGGCGCTGGACTTCTGGTCATTCTCGACCATGGCAATGGCTACCTGAGCCTGTACGGCCACAACCAGAGCCTGCTCAAGAGCGCCGGCGATATCGTCAAGGCCGGCGATGCCATCTCCACCGTCGGCGACAGCGGTGGCCAGGACAACGCCGGCCTGTACTTCGCGATTCGCCAGCAGGGCCGGCCCACCGACCCTGCGCAATGGTGCCGAGGCTAGTGTCCTGTCTCGGAAATACGTTCTCTTTTGGCGAGTGGCTTGGGTGTTCGGCCAAGGCGCCGCGACGAGTCATAGCAGGGCTATGGCGAGGAGTGGCAACGCCGGCCGGGCGCCCAAGACGCCGCCAAAAGTGAACAGCTTATTTCCGAGACAGGACACTGGATAATGCTACTTTTACGGCGCCGCCCACGAAACGGCGGCGCCGATGCTCCCGACGGGAGCACCAACAGGATCAGGAGTTCGTTCGACATGCTGCACTCGCCTCGCCTCACCCAGCTGGCCCTGACCATCGCCCTGGTCATCGGCGCGCCCCTGGCCGTTGCTGCCGAGCCGGCCAAGCCAGCGGCCAAGCCGGCTGCGGTGCCGGCCACCGAGGTGACCGCCAAGGCGCCGCTGCCGCTTGAAGAGCTGCGCACCTTTGCCGAGGTCATGGACCGCATCAAGGCCGCCTATGTGGAGCCTGTGGACGACAAGACCCTGCTGGAGAACGCCATCAAGGGCATGCTCAGCAACCTTGACCCACACTCTGCCTACCTCGGCCCCGAGGATTTCCAGGAGCTGCAGGAAAGCACCAGCGGCGAGTTCGGCGGCCTGGGCATCGAAGTGGGCATGGAAGACGGCTTCGTCAAGGTGGTCTCGCCCATCGACGACACCCCGGCCTCCCGCGCCGGCATCGAGGCCGGAGACCTGATCGTCAAGATCAACGGCGCGCCGACCCGTGGCCAGACCATGACCGAGGCCGTGGACAAGATGCGCGGCAAGATCGGCGAGAAGATCACCCTGACCCTGGTGCGCGACGGCGGCACGCCGTTCGACGTGACGCTTGCCCGCGCGGTGATCCAGGTCAAGAGCGTCAAGAGTCAGCTGCTGGAGAACGACTACGGCTACATCCGCATCACCCAGTTCCAGGTCAAGACCGGCGACGAGGTGGGCAAGGCCCTGGCCAAGCTGCGCAAGGACAACGGCAAGAAGCTGCGCGGCGTGGTCCTGGACCTGCGCAACAACCCCGGCGGTGTGTTGCAGTCGGCGGTGGAAGTGGCCGACCATTTCCTCACCAAGGGCCTGATCGTCTACACCAAGGGCCGCATCGCCAACTCCGAGCTGCGCTATTCCGCCGACCCGGCCGACGCCAGCGAAGGCGTGCCGCTGGTGGTGCTGATCAACGGCGGCAGCGCCTCGGCCTCGGAAATCGTCGCCGGCGCCCTGCAGGACCAGAAGCGCGCCGTGCTGATGGGCACCGACAGCTTCGGCAAGGGCTCGGTACAGACCGTGCTGCCGCTGGCCAACGACCGTGCGCTGAAGCTCACCACCGCACTGTATTTCACCCCCAACGGCCGCTCGATCCAGGCCCAGGGCATCGTCCCGGACATCGAGGTGCGTCCGGCCAAGCTTACCGCCGAGGCCGACAACGACAACTTCAAGGAAGCCGACCTGCAGGGCCACCTGGGCAACGGCAACGGCGGTGCCGACCGCCCAAGCGGCAGCAGCAAGCGCAAGGATCGCCCACAGGACAACGACTTCCAGCTCAGCCAGGCCCTCAGCCTGCTCAAGGGCCTGAACATCACCAAGGGCGACTGACCGCTTCCCATGCGTTACCTGCTGTTCACGCTGTTCTGCCTCATGCTCGGTACCGCCCAGGCGGCGCCGGGCAAGGCCTACATGAGCATCATCATCGACGACCTGGGACAGAGCAGCGAGCGTGACAGCCGCACCCTCGCCCTGCCCGGGCCGGTCACCATGGCGATCATGCCCGACACCCCGCACGCCACCGAGTTCGCCCGCCAGGCCCACAAGGCCGGACGCACGGTGATCCTGCACATGCCCATGGACCCGGCTACCGGTCCCTACGCCTGGCACCCCGGCACGCCGATCGAGGAGCTGGCCCGACGCCTGGACGCTGCCTTGGCCAAGGTGCCTTACGTCGCGGGTATCAACAACCACATGGGCAGCCGCATGACCGCCCAGCGCGAACCGATGCGCTGGCTGATGGAAGAGCTGCAACGCCGCCACCTGTTCTTCGTCGACAGCCGCACCAGCGCCGCCACTGTGGCGGCGGCAGAGGCCCAGGCATTGGGCTTGGCCCATGTCTCACGGGATGTGTTCCTCGATGACGTGCGTACCACGGAGGCGATCAGCGGACAATTGCAGCTGGGTATCGCCCAGGCCCGCAAACAAGGCTCTGCGGTACTGATCGGCCACCCCTACCCGCAGACGCTTGAGGTACTGGCCCGTGAAATCCCCCGACTCAAGGCCCAGGGCATCGAGTTGATCGGTCTACCGCAGATGATCGCCGAACGCGGCAATCAGGCCATGCCCGCCCATGGTCACCAGGGTCGCTACAGCAATCGCTGAGGCGTCGCCCGATCCAGACCAACCTGGGAGCGGGCTAGCCCCGCGATCACCGGCTAGGCCGGTGCTGGCAGGGCATCGCGGGCCAAGCCCGCTCCCACGCTGGTGATACCTATGCCGCCACAGCCAACGTACCGCGCATATCCATAAGCACCACCTGGCGCCCCTTCCCCGCAGGCACGCTCGCATCGGTAATCCATACAGGAGCTCAACCGATGTCGACCAAAGCCACCTCTCTGCTTGCCCTGACGATGCTCTGGGCCGCGACCGAAACCCTCGCCGCCACCAGCGACACACCCACACTGCTGAAAAACGCCCAGGGCGAGCACGCCCATTGGAGCGGCATCGGCCGCCTTAACATGGAGCGCGGCCGCCAATGCATCGCCACGCTGATCGACAGCCGCGGCCCCGCATCCACCACGACAGGCCCCGCTTACCTGCTGACCAGCGGCCACTGCCTGGAGACTCGCAATGGCCGGATCATCCACGATCAGCCGGCGCAGGGCAGCATCACCTTCAACTACTTCGCCGACACCCCGGATGCTCGCCCGACATTCGCCCTCAAGCGCACGCTGTGGAGCAGCATGCAAGGCAGCGACCTGGCGCTGCTGGAACTGGACGCCAGCCTCGCTCAGGTGATGGCCGCAGGCATCCAGCCGCTGGCGCTTGGCGTCAGTCCAGCATCAGGCAGCGCGGTGGTGATGGTGGGCGAGGCCGGCAGGCCAGACCTCGGACTGCGCGCGGCCCAATGCACAGAACGGGACCAGGCCAGCGTGACCGAGTTTCCCTGGGTATGGCGCAGGCTCAAGGTCAATGACTGCCCCTCCGGCGGCAAAGGCGCATCAGGCAGCGCGGTGATCGACCAGGTCAGCGGACACTTGGTCAGCGTCGTCAACAGCGTGCCTGTCGGAGCGACGCAAAACAATTACGCCATCCCGGTCCAGCGTGTACTCGGTTGCTTTCACCAAGGCCACGCCGATCTGAGCCTCGAACGCTGCATCCTGCTGCCCGCCTTCCAAATCACTCAGAAAGGGCGGGCCCGCTTGCTCAGGCGGCTCGGCAACGGCTCATCCGCCGCCACCTGGGACCTGGCCCTCGACATCGACACCCCGCGCTACCGCTACAAGCAGGTACGCGATGCACTCGAGTGCGAGGACGCGGCCGGCTACAGCGGCACGATCCCCGCCAGCGAACGGCGCATCGACAACCCGATCGCCAGCGAGCCGGGCCGCTACTACCTGTGTCTGGTCGGCGTGCAATCGCCGGATCAGCGTCCCTACCCGGCCCTGCTGGCCAACGCCCTTAGCCTGCCTGTCGAGGTGATTCCGGCAGGTCTTCCGCAAATCCGCTACACCCTTGATCGCCACGAGCAAGGCCACGTCATGCTCAACTGGCAGACCAGGCAGCCCTACCTGAGCCACTACCTGGTCAAGTACGGCGCCGCGGACCGGATGGACTGCGACAACGCCTTCGGTTACCGCCGCGCCCTGACACCCGCCCAGGTCATCCCGGCCTCACGCCTGCCGGCCACGCTCTGTAGCCGCGCCATCGACATCGACGGACAGGTGGCGTCGACCCACAGCGAACTGCTGCCGGTGCACGGCCATTGATTTCAGGCCCTGCCTGCGCCGCTCAGGCAGGGCCGCCCCCTCAAGCCAAGGGAATGATCCCTGCCACATCGCTGGCAGTCAGGCGCCCCCTGTGCACCCGCTCACCGCTGACGGCCTCGTACTGCCTGCCCAGAAAACGCTGGCTCCAGACCTTCAGGTGCCCATGGGTGAACGCCTCGAGCGGCGCTGCCTGGGAGGCCAGGTGGAAATGCGCCGCCCAGAGGCTGCGCCCCCTGGTTTCCCCCGGGGCTTCCAGGCGGGTGACCCTGAACTCGTCGAACGGGCTGGTAGTGGTCGAGGTATCACGCCTGACGTAGTCCACCTGGATCAACCCCTGAGCATGGAGAAAACGCAGCCCGTGCGCAGAGGGATAGCGGGTCTTGTCGTACAGCTCGGTCAGCAGGCGCTTCATCTGCGCCTGCAGGTCGCTCACCGCGGCATTCAAGGCGTCCACCAGCGCTTCAGCCGCTCCCTGCCCGGCCAGGAGCGCGGCCGTACCTTGCAAGCGGTCGGCCTGGCGGTTGAGCAAGCGCTCCAGCATGCGCCCATTGACGTCATCCTTCACATAGGCCCAGGCGATGGCCAGCACGTCTTCGCTATCCTTCAGCAGCCCCTGCACCAGAGCCTTGGCTTGCTCCGTGCCCTCTTCCTCGGCGCCGGCCTTTGCCCCATCGCCTTCGCGCTCCACCCAGTCACCGTCCTTGAAGTCGAAGACCTGCAGGACCGCCTTGCTGATCGGGTCACGCACCTCGAGCAGTGTCCCCGCCTGCCCCTGCACTTCAGTCCCGATGACCAGCAGGCCTTCACGGGTGCGCACGGCCCGCTGCAACTCCTCGGTGCGCGGATAAGGCACTCGCTTGATCAACCCTGGCGCGCCGTCCTGCTCCGCAAGGGCATCCACCAGACGGCGCCCGGCATCATCCTTGAGCAGTTGCATATGGGTCCGGTAGCGCTGAAGCCGGTCGACTTCCACCAGGTCGCCGCCCGTGCGCTCCAGGTGCAGCGCATTGATGATCGCCGCCGCATAGGCGTCCCACGCTTCCTGGAGAATGCTGATGCGATCGGCCACGCCCAGGTTGGACATCAGCGACTCGCCATGGGCCGTGGCGGCGCTCCTGAGTGTGGTGCCCGCCAGATCGTCGCGGTACCTCAGCAGTTGATGCCGGCCATTTTGCGAGTCCAGGTGCAATGCCAGGTCTGCCAGGTTCAGGGCGTGATGGAAGCGAAGATCGACAACGGTGAAGGTACGCTCGGCTATCAACCGGGCGACCGTTCGCCGGGTTCCGGCAATGCCGAAGTCAAGGTCGTCGGGGACCTCGGCCAGCAACTCATCCAGGCCACCTTGCGCGACCAGCATGCGCTCCTGGAGGTCGACGACCTTCGCCAGCTCCACGCGAAAATGCCGGTACTCGTCGCGCACATGGGCGCCTACACCGTCATCGAACTGCGCCGCCAACTCGGTCATGCGCGGAAAGTTCGCAAGGTGCTGCAGCTCACCCAGGATGAAATCGCTGTTGCGCAGCAGCGCAGCCGTCAGCGTGGCCCGATGCAGGCCGAGGGTCTGTGCGAAGCCCGGCTTGCGGAGGCTGCCGTACTTGGGCTCGAGCATGCTCTGCAGGACACCGCAGTGCTCGCGATCCAGGCGGACCACCGCTTCGGCCTGGGCGACGGCTTGCAGGCGCTTGGCGTCCAGTTCGCCAGCGAGCGCGGCGATGCGCTGATCATAAGACGCCATGATCCGGTCGGAGGCGGCCCTGTCGAACGTGTCATCTTCGTGCTCCTCAGCTGCGAGTCGCCTGCCCCTTTCCTGAATCCTCAACCTTTCCAGATGCTGAAGACGCTCCTGGACCGTGACGACTTCCTGGCTAAAGCGGCCGAACGTTTGCAGCTCCCGGTTTGCCTGATCGGTCAATTTGTGGGTGGCGACTCGCAGCCTGGCGAACTGCCGCTCGAGACGCCCGCCGGGCATGCCACCACCGAGGCGCAGCCGGGTATCGATGCGCCAGGCACCTTGCTCGAAGACCAGCCACGGCCCCGGCTGCCGCGCGCCGTCGACAATCCGGATGTCATCGCCTTCCACACTGACGGCGAAGACCTCCCCCAGCATCGAGACATAGTGCCGCCCGTCGACCGTGTACAGCCCGGCTAGCGAGGGCTGCAAGCCCGCCAGCGGAACACTCGCACGCATGGCCATCAAGGCGTTGCGTTGCTCCGGGGCAAGCCAGTTGAACCCTTGGTTGCCGCGCCAGCTCAGGTCGAGCTGCAAACCCGTGGCGGCACGCGGCAGTGGCCCCGGCATACCCACCTTGCCTTGGGCCGGCTCGACCCTTGCCGCCGCGTAGCCACCGTCCTGGGTGGGAGGCCCTTCGAAACCGGCGGCCTGGAGCAAGCGCCGCGGCACTGCCTGGCGGCCTTTCGGCGGTCGCGCATGCAACAGCGCCATGCCCAGGTTGATGACCAGGTCGACGGCGGCCGTGGAGCGCTCGAACGCGCCACCTTGCGCCAGCGCCTGGCCATCGCCACGCAGGCTATCAAGGGTCTGGATCAACCAGGCAACCGTAGCGATCGGCCCACTCATCAGCACCGTGGCGGTATCGAACAGCAGCCAGGCGCCTTTGCCGAGCACCGCCCAACGGCTTTCGGCAGTGGACGTGCTCTGCTTCTCGGCCAGGTCCAAAAGTAGCGCCCGATTTGCCGCGTACAATTTTTCATCCACATCGTCTAGCCACAGCACCCCGTCCAACCGGGCCGGCTCGGGCCTTTCGGGTAGTTGGAAAGGATCAATACCAAGATGCACGACGTGGGGCTCTGCAAACCCACCCTTGTCGTAGATCGGCCGAGCATGCTCATCCATCCAGGCCAGGATGCTCGCCTGCAGCGGGCCCGATTCGCGGATGGCCGCCATCAGCGCATCGAGGCTGGAGAACTGCCGTAGCGGTTCATCCGCGTACAGCGGGCGGTAGAGCAGCACCACACGGGGCTCGGTCGAAAACAGTACGAACATGCCCTGGACCCGATCATGCCGGCTGGAAGTCGGCTGCCGCTTGAAGGTGAGCGGCATCAGGCCGCTTGCCTTCAAGCTCTTGTCGCCAAGGTCTTTGCACAGATCGATGACACACTGCAGGCCCGCTTCGCTGAGCTTGTGATCGAGTTTCGCCTGCAAGGCGCTGAAACGCAGCGCCTGGCGCCACTCCCGGGCAAAGCGGCGAGTGCGCTCGGGGCGGGCCGCCGGGTCATCCAGGGCGTCGGCCACGTACTTGGGATAACGGCCACCGATATCGACCTTGCGCACCAGTGCCTTCACGTAGTCGATAGTCATCCAGGGCATGATCAGCTGACCGTTGGCATGCCTGATGTTTTGGATGAAGGCATCACCCAGTGAGCTGAGATTGGCGATGGCGAACTCGGTCAGGGTCAGCTCGCCCGCCGACTCCAGCGGTTCGCCACCACCGGTGCCTGCTCCTGCGCCCCCCGGAACTCCGTTGGCGACCTGAAGCGCCAGGATCAGTTCATCGGAGAAATAGTTGGCTTCCAACGGATAGTCCTCGAGCATCTGCATGCGTAGTTGCTGGCGGGCATAAGCCTGCAGGTCGAGTATCCCATCCAGCGCCGCCACGCCCTTTGCGTCAATCTGGTCCAGCGCCATATCCAGCAACGCCGACTGATAGGCGAAGCTGGTGCTGGCCGACGAATCGGCTATGCCTGGCGGTATCGCGGGCGCACCCGTTTCTTCGACGAAGTAGCCCGCCACCAACCACTGCGCGGGGTCGCTCAGCTCGGCGAACAGCGCCTCCATTTGCGCCAGTGTCAGCCCCTGCAGGCGCAGTTGCCCGATGCGCTCGAGCATGTGCCCGAGCAGCAAGGCGCTCCACTGCGCGAATACATCGCCCTCGAGTTCGTGGCGATCCCAGGTCAGGGCAGTGAACCGGTAGCGCAGCGCAAGTTCGTCACGCAGCGCCAGGGCGAAATCGTCCAGCGAATCGAAGGCCCTGACCTGGCCCGACGGCTCGAACCAGAGCACAACCGCTCGCTCGTCCCACTCGGCCGTCACCAGCAAGCCGGGCTGGAGCCGTCTGAATTGCTGCTGATCCGCACGCAGGCTGGCCTGGACGACGAACACCGCAGGCTGATCATCACCTCCCCGAATCAGGCCACGCACACAAGCCTGCTGCTGGTCGTCCAGATCCTGCAGGGGCAGGTTGCGCAGCAACGCCATTTTCAACAGCAACTGCAACCAGCTATCGCGGCGCTTGCCGGATGTACCCAGCCCGTTCCAATAGCTCACCTGAGCCTGGCTGAAGTGCTCGATCAGTCGCGCCAGCAGCCTGTTGAGCACAGGCGTGATGCCCGTCAGACGACGTGTATCCCAGGCACCGCGCGAGCCGGCGAAGCGGTGAGACCCCGCCAGGCCCAGATTGTGATGGCGTTCGCCGATGGCCTCCAGGTCCAACGGCGTACCATCGAGCATCGCCTGCAGCACAACCTCCACCAGCGGGGCGGTCGTCCAGTAGTGGGTGTCTGGATCCGGGCTGTCCAGGATCAACGGATCGGCGGACTCCAGCGCCGGCTCGACGAAGGCCAGCCATGGCAGCTCCCTGAGCAGCACGTGCAGCAGCTGCTCGCTGACCACCTGGCGCAAGGTCGGCCGACTGGCGAATTGCCGGGCGACGGCGTTCTTGAAGTCGAAGATCGGTGTTGAGGTGTTGGTCATGGAAAAGGCCCCGTTCATTGATGAGCCACCACCATGCCCCCGCACCCGCACACCACTGGCACTACATATTACCCCCCGGATACGACAAGGGGCCCGACACTTGCGCGCCGGGCCCCTTGTTCACATCAGCCGTGATCAGCTGTACACACGCCCCAGCAACTGGCGGTGGCTTTCGAACTGATCGAGCACGTCACGCACGATCTGCTCGCGGGTGAAGCCCATCAGGTCGTATTCCTGGCTGCCATCGTGCAGGTACACCTCGGCACGGTAGAAGCGCTGGCGCACTTCCGGCTCGCCTTCGACCGGCGCCTCGCTCGGCGCGGCCATGTAACCGTCCAGGCTGGCTTCGTAGACGAACGGGTTGCCCTCTTCCATCATCACCCGCAGGCCCATCATGTTGCGCGACTGGCCAACACGGGTCTCGACTTCGAAGCCCAGGGTGCGCAGCTGCTCGGCGGCTTCTTTCAGCGCCGGGCTGACCTGCTTGTCCATGAAGCGCTGGACCACGGCCTGGGTCGGCTGCAGGTCCAGCTGGCTGAGGCGCTCGCTGAAGCCGCGACGGCCACGGGCGGCCAGTTCGGCGCGCTCGCTCTCGACCGCGACGTCCTGCTTCATGGCTTTCATCAGGCCGAACATGAACAGCACCAGGACCACCGAGAACGGCAGGCCGGCCAGTACCACCATGGTCTGCATGGCTTCGAAGTTACCGGCGAACAGTAGGCCGATGGTGACCAGGGTGATGACCACCGACCAGAACACCACCATCCAGTGCGGGGCGTCTTCGTCGACCTTGCCGCCTTTGCACGACAGGTTGGCCATCATCACCGCGCCGGAGTCGGCCGGGGTCAGGAACAGCACGAAGCCGACGAACACCGCCACACCGATGACGATCTTGGCGGCCGGGAAGAATTCCAGCAGCTGGTAGATCGACATCGACGGCTGTTCGAGCGCGGTCTTGCCCAGCTCGACGGCGCCCTGGTTGATCACCAGGTCCAGCGCGGTGTTACCGAAGATCGACAGCCAGGCCAGGGTGAAGCCCAGCGGGATCAGCAGCACGCCGCTGACCAGCTGACGCACGGTACGGCCCTTGGAGATACGGGCTATGAACATGCCGACGAACGGGCCCCAGGAGATCCACCAGGCCCAGTAGAACACGGTCCACAGGCCCAGCCAGCGCTCGGACTTGTCGTTGTCGCCTTCATAGACATACAGATCGAAGGTCTTCAGCACGACACCGTTGAGGTAGTCACCGACGTTCTGCACGAAACCGTTGAGCAGGTGCAGGGTGTTGCCGGCCAGCAGCACGAAGATCAGCAGGCCGCTGAACAGCAGGATGTTCAGGTTGGACAGGCGGCGGATGCCGTTCTCCACGCCCGACACCGCGGCCACGGTGGCAACGCCCGCCATGACCAGGATCACCACCAGCAGGTTGGTCTTGCTGTGGTCCATGCCGAACAGGTATTCCAGGCCCGAGGCCACCTGCATCGAACCGATGCCGAGGTTGGTCACCAGGCCCAGCAGGGTAACGAACATGCCGAAGATGTCCACGGCATGGCCCGCGCCGCCCTTGACCCAACGCTCACCGACCAGCGGGTACAACGCCGAACGCAGTGCCAGCGGCTGGTTGTGACGGTAGGCGAAGTAACCCACGGCAAGACCGACCAGGGCGTAGATCGCCCAGCCGTGCAGGCCCCAGTGCAGGAAGGTCAGCTGCAGGCCCTGGCGTGCGGCCTCGAGGCTGGCAGGAGTGCCTTCTGGTGGGTTGAAGTAATGGTCCAGCGGCTCGGAGGCGCCGAAGTACAGCAGCGAGATACCGATGCCCGAGGAAAACAGCATGCCGGCCCAGGCGCCGTAGCTGAAGTCGGGGGTGTCGTCCTTGCCGCCAAGCTTGAGCTTGCCGTAGTCGGAGAAGGCCAGGTAGACGACGAACAGCAGGTAACCGCAGATCACCAGCATGTAGTACCAGCCGAAGGTACGGGTCAGCCATTTCTGGGCGACGCCCAGCGCCTGGCCGGCGGCTTCGGGGACAGCGATCAGCAGGGCAGTCAGAACAAGGATCATCAGCGCCGAGGTGTAGAACACCACGCGGTTGACCCGTACCCGCTCGGCGGGGGGGGTTGTCAGGGAGGCAGAACTCATTGCACGAATGCTCCGGGCAGTGCGGCAGTGGAGGCTATACAGTTATTTCCCGCGCAATTGGTGCAATAGCCCTACTGCGCAAGGTGTTATAAAAGGCACCTGGAAACCGTGATCCCGAATCGAAACGCTGCAAAAAAAACAGACCGGCCGCCTGTCGCCTTGCCACGCACTCAGCAGAAGGTGCGCGCATTCGCCACAGACCACCTGGCCCGCTCCAAGGGCCGACCGCGCAGTCCATGACCGCTCGGCAGAATCTGTCCTTTGCATCGCTCATGCCCGTCAACGCCTTGTATTCCGGGGGTTACACGATTTCCTGGGGTGTCGATTCGTGTCCTCTTGACCGTCCTGAAAACTGTCAATGGCACAAATTGTCGCAGAGCTTATTCTTTATTGATTGAACGTTCAATCAAAACAAAATAGACTGGCCTCGCCGAGGTAGCCGCTTGTCGTCTGCCCGCAGGCCTGAGGAGATAGCAAGATGCCCAAGGTCGGTATGCAACCCATCCGCCGCCAGCAGTTGATCGAAGCCACATTGCAGGCAGTCGATCAGGTCGGACTGGGCGATGCCAGCATTGCGCTGATTGCCCGTTTGGCCGGTGTGTCGAACGGCATCATCAGTCACTACTTTCAGGACAAGAACGGCCTGATCGCAGCGACGATGCGCTACATCATGAACATGCTCAACGAGGGTGTGATCGCGCGTCGTCAGGCACTCACGGACGACAGCCCGCGTGCCCACCTGAAGGTGATCATCGAAGGCAACTTCGATGCGAGCCAGGTGAATGGCCCGGCAATGAAAACCTGGCTGGCCTTCTGGGCCTCCAGCATGCACCAGCCGTCTTTGCACAGGTTGCAGCGGATCAACGATCACCGCCTGTATTCCAACCTGTGCTGCCAGTTCCGCCGCGTCCTGCCGCTCTACCATGCGCGCAAGGCTGCCCGCGGGCTGGCAGCCCTGATCGACGGCCTGTGGCTGCGTGGCGCCCTGTCGGGAGATGCATTCGACACCGACCAGGCAATACGAATTGCTTACGAATACATGGATCTACAACTGGCTAAACAGCAGTCCCTGGGCACAACCGACCAGGCCTCTGAACAGCCGCGCGCAGCGACCAGCCAACCGGCAGGAGCGTGACGCGGCAGCCAACCACACACTGCACTTGCGAGGACACTATGGCCCGTTTCGGAACGCAAAAACTCTACATTGATGGCGCTTACGTCGACGCTGGCAGCGACGCCACCTTCGAAGCCATCAACCCGGCCACCGGCGAAGTCCTCGCTCACGTGCAGCGCGCGACCCAAGCCGACGTCGAGAAGGCCGTCGAAAGCGCCGAGCGCGGCCAGAAAGTCTGGGCCGCGATGACCGCCATGCAGCGTTCGCGCATCCTGCGCCGCGCCGTCGACATCCTGCGCGAGCGCAACGACGAACTGGCCATGCTGGAAACCCTGGACACCGGCAAGTCGTACTCCGAGACCCGCTACGTCGACATCGTCACCGGCGCCGACGTGCTGGAGTACTACGCAGGCCTGGTACCGGCCATCGAAGGCGAGCAGATCCCGCTGCGCGAATCGTCCTTCGTCTACACCCGCCGCGAGCCGCTGGGCGTGACCGTCGGTATCGGCGCCTGGAACTACCCGATCCAGATCGCCCTGTGGAAATCCGCCCCGGCCCTGGCCGCCGGCAACGCGATGATCTTCAAGCCGTCGGAAGTCACCTCGCTGACCACCCTGAAACTGGCCGAGATCTTCACCGAGGCCGGCCTGCCGAACGGCGTGTTCAACGTCCTGACCGGCAGCGGCCGCGAAGTCGGCACCTGGCTGACCGAGCACCCGCGCATCGAAAAAGTCTCCTTCACCGGCGGCACCACCACCGGCAAGAAAGTCATGGCCAGCGCCTCCAGCTCCTCGCTGAAGGAAGTGACCATGGAACTGGGCGGCAAGTCGCCACTGATCATCTGCGACGACGCCGACCTGGACAAGGCCGCCGACATCGCCATGATGGCCAACTTCTACAGCTCGGGTCAGGTCTGCACCAACGGCACCCGCGTGTTCATCCCAGCCGCGATGAAAGCCGCCTTCGAAGCCAAGATCGCCGAGCGCGTCGCCCGCATCCGTGCCGGCAACCCGGAAGACGAGAACACCAACTTCGGCCCGCTGGTCAGCTTCCAGCACATGGAAAGCGTGCTGTCGTACATCGCCAAGGGTAAAGAAGAAGGCGCCCGCGTGCTGTGCGGCGGTGAGCGTCTGCTGGACGGCGACTTCGCCAAGGGCGCATTCGTGGCCCCGACCGTGTTCACCGACTGCACCGACGACATGACCATCGTCAAGGAAGAGATCTTCGGCCCGGTAATGAGCATCCTCAGCTACGAGACCGAGGAAGAAGTCATCCGTCGCGCCAACGACACCGAATACGGCCTGGCCGCCGGCGTCTGCACCAACGACATCAGCCGCGCCCACCGCATCATCCACAAGCTCGAGGCCGGCATCTGCTGGATCAACGCCTGGGGCGAGTCGCCGGCGGAAATGCCGGTTGGCGGTTACAAGCAGTCGGGCGTCGGCCGTGAGAACGGTGTCAGCTCGCTGGCTCAATACACTCGCATCAAGTCGGTCCAGGTCGAGCTGGGCGGCTACAACTCGGTTTTCTAAACCCCGTTTAGCCACGCCCGTGCCTTCGCGCACGGGCGTTTCCGCTCCCTGACCACCGCCAACGAGGGTACTTTTCATGTCCCAAGAATTCGATTACATCATCGTCGGTGCCGGCTCCGCCGGTAACACCCTGGCCACCCGCCTGACCGAAGACGCCAGCGTCACCGTGCTGCTGCTGGAAGCCGGCGGCCCCGACTACCGCTTCGACTTCCGCACCCAGATGCCGGCCGCCCTGGCCTTCCCGCTGCAGGGTCGCCGCTACAACTGGGCCTACGAGACCGATCCGGAGCCGCACATGGACGGCCGCCGCATGGAATGCGGTCGCGGCAAGGGCCTGGGCGGCTCGTCGCTGATCAACGGCATGTGCTACATCCGTGGTAACGCCATGGACTTCGACGGCTGGGCTGAACTGCCGGGCCTGGAAGACTGGACCTACCTGGACTGCCTGCCGTACTTCCGTAAAGCCGAAACCCGCGACATCGGCCCGAACGACTACCACGGCGGCGAAGGCCCGGTCAGCGTGGCCACGCCGAAAGCCGGCAACAACCCGCTGTTCCACGCCATGGTCGAGGCCGGCGTGCAGGCCGGTTACCCGCGCACCGAAGACCTCAACGGCTACCAGCAGGAAGGTTTCGGCCCGATGGACCGTTCGGTGACCAAGAACGGCCGTCGCTCCAGCACTGCCCGTGGCTACCTGGACCAGGCCAAGAAGCGCCCGAACCTGACCATCGTCACCCACGCCCTGAGCGATCGCGTGCTGTTCGACAACAAGCGCGCCGTTGGCGTGACCTACCTGGTGGGTGACAGCGAAGAGCGCGTCGAAGCCCGCGCCCGCAAGGAAGTGATCGTTTCCTCCGGCGCCATCGCCTCGCCGCAGCTGCTGCAGCGTTCCGGCGTCGGCCCGCGCGCCCTGCTGGAAAGCCTCGACATTCCGGTGGTCCACGACCTGCCGGGCGTCGGCGAGAACCTGCAGGACCACCTGGAACTGTACCTGCAGTACGCCTGCACCCAACCGGTGTCGCTGTACCCGTCGCTGCTGTGGTGGAACCAGCCGAAAATCGGTGCCGAGTGGCTGTTCAACGGCACTGGCATCGGCGCCAGCAACCAGTTCGAGGCCGGCGGTTTCATCCGCACCCGTCCTGAGTTCAAGTGGCCGAACATCCAGTACCACTTCCTGCCAGTCGCGATTAACTACAACGGCTCCAACGGCGTGAAAGAGCACGGCTTCCAGGCGCACATGGGCTCCATGCGCTCGCCGGCCCGTGGTCGCATCCAGGCCAAGTCGAAGAACCCGCGCCAGCACCCGAGCATCCTGTTCAACTACATGTCCACCGACCAGGACTGGCAGGAATTCCGCGACGGCATCCGCCTGACCCGCGAAATCATGGCCCAGCCGGCGCTGGACGCGTTCCGTGGTCGCGAGATCAGCCCGGGCGCTCACGTGCAAACGGATGAAGAGCTGGACAAGTTCATCCGCGAGCACGCCGAAACCGCCTTCCACCCGTCCTGCTCGTGCAAGATGGGCACCGACGACATGGCAGTGGTCGACGGCGAAGGTCGCGTGCATGGCATGCAGGGCCTACGCGTGGTCGACGCATCGATCATGCCGCTGATCATCACCGGCAACCTGAACGCCACCACGATCATGATCGCCGAGAAGATCTCGGACAAGATCCGTGGCCGCAAGCCGCTGCCGCGCAGCACCGCCAAGTACTACGTGGCGGGCGATGCACCGGTGAAGGGCAAGCCGATGCGTGAAGTGAAGCAGGCCTGATCAGGCCCGTGGGAGCGGGCTTGCCCCGCGATAGCGAGAGATCTGCTGACATCGCTGTTCTGACGGACACCATCGCGGGGCAAGCCCGCTCCCACGCTCCCACCCTGATCCAAAAGGCACCTCTCGAGGTGCCTTTTCTACATCTGCAGAAACGCTTTACAGCCTGCCAATTCATCAGGTTAGAATCGATTGGCACGCGACCTGCTAGTTCACGCTACAAGTCCCTTTTCTCTGCGATGTCCCGGAGTACCGCCTTTGGATGCGAGCACCATCAACAGCCTGTTCCTGATCGGCGCCCTGCTGGTCGGGGCCAGTATCCTGGTCAGCTCGCTGTCTTCGCGCCTGGGCATCCCCATTCTCGTCATCATCCTCGCGGTCGGCATGATCGCCGGGGTCGATGGTGGCGGCATCATCTTCAACAACTACCCAACCGCCTACCTGGTGGGCAACCTGGCGCTCGCCGTGATCCTGCTCGACGGCGGCCTGCGCACCCGGGTGGCGAGCTTCCGCGTGGCGCTGTGGCCGGCCCTGTCGCTGGCCACGGTCGGCGTGCTGATCACCACCGGCCTGACCGGCATGGTCGCCGCCTGGCTGTTCGACCTGAGCCTGATCCAGGGCCTGCTGATCGGCGCCATCGTCGGCTCCACCGATGCCGCGGCAGTGTTCTCGCTGCTCGGCGGCAAGGGCCTGAACGAGCGGGTCACCGCCACCCTGGAGATCGAGTCGGGCAGCAACGACCCGATGGCGGTGTTCCTCACCGTCACCCTGATCGACATGATCGCCAGCGGCCAGACCGGCCTGCACTGGAGCCTGCTGACCCACCTGCTGCGCGAGTTCGGCATCGGCGGGCTGATGGGCCTGGGTGGAGGCTGGCTGATGCTGCAACTGGTCAACCGCATCAACCTGGCCGGCGGCCTGTACCCGATCCTGGTGGTGGCCGGCGGCCTGGTGGTGTTCTCCCTGACCAACGCCCTGCACGGCAGCGGCTTCCTCGCCGTGTACCTGTGCGGCCTGGTGCTGGGCAACCGGCCGATCCGCAGCCGCCACGGCATCCTGCACATGCTCGACGGCATGGCCTGGCTGGCGCAGATCGGCATGTTCCTGGTGCTGGGCCTGCTGGTCACCCCCCACGACCTGCTGCCCATCGCCCTGCCCGCCCTGGGCCTGGCGCTGTGGATGATCCTGGTGGCCCGCCCGCTGTCGGTGGTGGCCGCCCTGCTGCCGTTCAAGGCCTTCCATGGCCGCGAGAAGGGCTTCATCAGTTGGGTCGGCCTGCGTGGCGCGGTACCGATCATCCTCGCGGTGTTCCCGCTGATGGCGGGCCTGCCCCAGGCCCAGCTGTTCTTCAACCTGGCCTTCTTCATCGTGCTGGTGTCGCTGCTGGTGCAGGGCACCAGCCTGCCGTGGATGGCCAAGCTGCTGAAGGTCACGGTACCGCCGGACCCGGCGCCGATTTCCCGCTCCGCGCTCGAGGTGCACGTCACCAGCGAGTGGGAGCTGTTCGTCTACCGCCTGGGTGCCGAGAAATGGTGCATCGGCGCCGCCCTGCGCGAGCTGAAGATGCCCGAGGGCACGCGCATCGCCGCGTTGTTCCGCGGCGAGCAACTGCTGCACCCGTCGGGCAGTACCGTGCTGGAAGTCGGCGACATGCTCTGCGTGATCGGCCACGAACATAACCTGCCGGCGCTGGGCAAGCTGTTCAGCCAGGCGCCGCAACGTGGCCTGGACCTGCGTTTCTTCGGCGACTTCGTCCTCGAAGGCGATGCCGAGCTGGGTGCGGTGGCCGCACTTTATGGCCTGAAACTCGACGGTCTGGACGCAAATATGCCGCTGGCGCAGTTCATCCGACAGAAGGTCGGAGGCGCGCCAGTAGTAGGCGACCAGATCGAATGGCACGGCACGATCTGGACCGTCGCGGTCATGGACGGGAACAAGATCCAGAAAGTGGGCGTCAGATTCCCCGAAGGTACCCGCCCCGGCCCCGGGCTGTTCCTCTAAACTCCGATTTGCCGCGTAACACAAGAACTCTGCCTATGTCCCTGCGTGACCATTGCCGCGCAGCCCTGCTGGGGCTGTGCCTGACCCTCTCGTTCGCCGCCGGCGCGGTGGAAATCCCGACCACCCCGGGCATCCAGAGCAGCCTGAGCAAGATCGCCGAGCGCAAGCTGCCGGAAACCGAGCAGAAAGCCGTGCAACAGGTGCTGGAACAGACCCTGGCGCTGCTCAACGCCCGCGACGACAGCGAGAGGAAGCTCGAAGCCCTCAAGCAGCAGTTGGCCAATGCTCCCCAGGAGATCCGTGACAGCCAGCGCGAGCTGATCAAGCTCAAGGCCAGCAACGCCGTGCCAGTGGCGCAGCGCTACGCCAGCCTGACGGTGCCGCAGCTCGAACAGATGCTCAGCGAACGCAGCACCCAGCAGGGCGACCTGCAGAAGGCGCTGTCCGAAGCCAACAGCCTGATCATCAACTCGCAGACCCGCCCTGAACGCGCCCAGGCCGAGATCAGCAGCAACCAGATGCGCGTGCAGCAGATCAACAACAGCCTCAAGAGCGGCAAGGACAACGGCAAGTCGATCAACGCTGACCAGCGCAACCAGCTCAACGCCGAACTGGCCTCGCTCAACGCCCTGACCCTGCTGCGCCGCCAGGAACTGGCCGGCAACAGCGTGCTGCAGGACCTGGGCAACGCCCGCCACGACCTGCTGATCGAGCGCGCCACCCGCCTGGAGCAGGAAATCCAGGACCTGCAGACGCTGATCAACGAAAAGCGCCTGGCCCAGTCGCAACAGGCCGTCACCCGCCAGTCGATCGAGGCGCAGAAGGCCGGCGGCAGCAACCTGCTGGCCACCGAGAGCACCGCCAACCTGCAGCTGTCCGACTACCTGCTGCGCAGCACCGACCGCCTCAACGAGGTGACCCAGCAGAACCTGCGTACCAAGCAGCAGCTCGACAGCCTCACCCAGGCCGACCAGGCCCTGGACGAACAGATCAACGTGCTCAAGGGCAGCCTGCTGCTGTCGAAGATCCTCTACAAGCAGAAGCAGGCCCTGCCGCACCTGAAGCTTGACCGCAACCTGGCCGACCAGATCGCCGATATCCGCCTCTACCAGTTCGAGATCAACCAGGAACGCGAACAGATGAGCAGCCCGTCCACCTATGTGGACAAGCTGCTGGCCAGCCAGCCCGAGGAAGATGTCACCCCGCAACTGCGCAAGGCCCTGCTGGAAGTGGCGATCACCCGCAGCGACCTGCTCGAGCGGTTGAACCGCGAGCTGTCGGCGCTGCTCAACGAATGCATCACCCTGCAACTGAACCAGAAGCAACTGTTGAGCACCGCCCAGAACCTGCGCACCACCCTGGAAGAGCAGATGTTCTGGATCCCCAGCAACAAGCCGCTGGACTGGCAATGGCTGCGTGAAGTACCCGAGCGCCTGACCACTCAGGTGGCCAGCCTGCCCTGGGGCGCGGGCATCAAGGAACTGGCTGACGGCCTGGTGCAACAGCCGCTGCTGTTCCTGCCGCTGATTCTGGTGATCGGCGCCCTGCTGTGGCGGCGCAAGGCGCTGTACCGGCGCCTGGGCAAGGTCCACCAGGATATCGGCCACTTCAAGCGCGACAGCCAGTGGCACACGCCCCAGGCGATCCTGATCAACATCCTCCTGGCCCTGCCGGTGGCCCTGGCCCTGACCCTGGGCAGCTACGCCCTGCAGCTCGACGCCCGCGGGCAGAACGCCAACCTCGGCGCCGCCCTGTGGCAGATCGCCCAGGCCTGGCTGGTGTTCTACACCGCCTACCGCATCCTCGCCCCGGGCGGCGTGGCCGAGATCCACTTCCGCTGGCACAAGCCACAGGTCGAGTTCCTGCGCGGCTGGGTGCGCCGACTCGGCACCGTGGTGCTGGCCCTGGTCGGCGTGGTGGCGGTGGCTGAACACCAGCCGTCGGCACTGGCCGAGGACGTGCTGGGCATCGGCGTGGTGCTGACCTGCTACGCCCTGATGGCCTGGCTGCTCAGCCGCCTGCTGCTGAGCAGCCCGGCGCACCAGAACACCTCGCTGTTCCGCAAGGCCGTCGGGGTGGCCTTCACCGCTCTGCCCATCGCGCTGTTCGTGGCGGTGTGCTTCGGCTACTACTACACCGCCCTCAAGCTCACCGACCGGCTGATCTACACCCTCTACCTGCTGCTGTTCTGGCTGGTGATCGAGGCCGCGTTCGTGCGCGGCCTGTCGGTGGCGGCACGGCGCCTGGCCTACCAGCGCGCCCTGAGCAAACGCCAGGCGGCCAAGGAAGGGCTGGACGGCGAAGTGGTGGTCGAGGAGCCGACCCTGGACATCGAGCAGGTCAACCAGCAGTCCCTGCGCCTGATCCGCCTGGCCCTGCTCGGCGGCTTCATCGGCGGGCTGTACTGGGTATGGGCGGACCTGATCACGGTGTTCGCCTACCTCAACAACATCACCCTCTACGAGTACAGCAGCGGCACCGGCGCGGCGGCCAGCATGGTGCCGATCAGCCTCGGCGACCTGCTCGGCGCCATGGTCATCGCCGGTATCGCCGTGGCCCTGGCCAGCAACCTGCCGGGCCTGCTCGAAGTGCTGGTGCTGTCGCGCCTGAACCTGGCCCAGGGCAGCGCCTACGCGATAACTACGTTGCTGTCCTATGTGATTGCCGGCGTCGGCATCGTCAGCACCCTGGCCACCCTCGGGGTCAGCTGGGACAAGCTGCAATGGCTGGTGGCGGCACTGTCGCTGGGCCTGGGCTTCGGCATGCAGGAGATCTTCGCCAACTTCATCTCCGGCATCATGATCCTGTTCGAGCGCCCGGTGCGCATCGGCGACACCATCACCATCGGCAACCTGTCCGGCACGGTGAGCAAGATCCGCATCCGCGCCACCACCATCACCGACTTTGACCGCAAGGACATCATCGTTCCCAACAAGACCTTCATCACCGGCCAGTTGATCAACTGGTCGCTGACCGACACGGTCACCCGGGTGACGCTGAAGCTGGGCATCGACTACGGCTCGGATCTGGACCTGGTGCGCGACCTGCTGCTCAAGGGCGCCCACGAAAACCCACGGGTGCTCAAGGATCCGGAGCCGCTGGTGTACTTCCTCAACTTCGGCGAAAGCTCGCTGGACCACGAACTGCGCATGCACGTGCGCGACCTGGGTGACCGCAACCCGACGCTGGACGAACTGAACCGCTATATCAACCGCGAGTTCAAGGCGCACAACATCAAGATTTCGGTGCGCCAGGTGGAGGTGTTCCTGATGGATACCAAAGGTGGCAAGCAGCAGTTGATCCCGATGGAGCGCAAGCCGGACAGCACGCCTCCCGTCTGAGTGGACGTCAAAGGGGTAACCGCCCAGAATGCCGGCGAGGGCTTCGCCCTCGTTCGCGGGTAAACCCGCTCCCACAGAGCAAGCGCGACCCCTGTGGGAGCGGGTTTACCCGCGAAGGGCCGCACAGCGGCCCCAATGGCATCGAATCCAGGAGCAGGCCCCGTGAAGTCCCTCGACCAACTCACCTTCGACAACCGCTTCGCCCAACTCGGCGACGCGTTTTCCACCCAGGTCCTGCCCGACCCGATCGCCGATCCACGCCTGGTCGTCGCCAGCGAATCGGCCATGGCCCTGCTCGACCTCGACCCGGCCCAGGCCAAACTGCCGGTGTTCGCCGAGCTGTTCAGCGGCCACAAGCTCTGGGAAGAGGCCGACCCTCGGGCGATGGTGTATTCCGGCCACCAGTTCGGCTCCTACAACCCGCGCCTGGGTGACGGCCGCGGCCTGCTGCTGGGCGAAGTCCTCAACGAGGCCGGCGAGCACTGGGACCTGCACCTCAAGGGCGCCGGCCAGACGCCTTATTCGCGCATGGGCGACGGCCGCGCCGTGCTGCGCTCGTCGATCCGCGAATTTCTCGCCTCCGAGGCCCTGCACGCCCTGGGCATTCCCAGCAGCCGCGCATTGTGCGTGATCGGCTCAAGCACCCCGGTATGGCGCGAAGCCCGCGAGAGCGCCGCCATGCTCCTGCGCCTGGCCCAGAGCCACGTGCGCTTCGGCCACTTCGAATACTTCTACTACACCAAGCAACCGGAACAACAGCGGGTGCTGATCGACCATGTGCTGGAGCAGCACTACCCCGAGTGCCGCGACGCCGAGCAGCCCTACCTGGCCATGTTCCGCACCATCGTCGAACGCAACGCCGAACTGATCGCCCGCTGGCAGGCCTATGGCTTCTGCCACGGGGTGATGAACACCGACAACATGTCGATCCTGGGCATCACCTTCGACTTCGGCCCCTACGCCTTCCTCGACGACTTCGACGCCAACTTCATCTGCAACCATTCCGATGACCGGGGCCGCTACAGCTACGCCAACCAGGTGCCGATCGCCCACTGGAACCTCAGCGCCCTCGCCCAGGCCCTGACCACGGTGATCGAGGTCGAGCCGCTGAAGGAGGCGCTGGGACTGTTCCTGCCGCTGTACCAGGCGCACTACCTGGACCTGATGCGCCGCCGCCTGGGCCTGACCACCGCCGAGGACGACGACATGGCACTGGTCGAACGACTGCTGCAGTGCATGCAGCGGGGTGGCGTGGATTACACCCTGTTCTTCCGCCGTCTGGGCGAGCAGCCCGTGGCCGAGGCCCTGCAGGTGCTGCGGGATGACTTCATCGACCTGGCCGGCTTCGACGCCTGGGGCATCGAGTACCAGGCGCGCTGCGAACGCGAGCCGGGCAACGCTGAAGGGCGGTGTGAGCGCATGCATGCGGTCAACCCGCTGTACGTGCTGCGCAACTACCTGGCGCAGAAGGCCATCGAAGCCGCCGAGGCGGGCGACTACAGTGAAGTGCGGCGGCTGCATCAGGTACTGGGCAAGCCGTTCGAGGAGCAGCCCGGGATGCAGGCCTATGCCGAGCGTCCGCCGGAGTGGGGCAAGCACCTGGAGATCAGTTGCTCGTCATGAACCCCGGGGTCGCTGCGCGGCCCTTTCGCGGCACAAGGCCGCTCCTACAGGAAAACGCATACCCCTGTAGGAGCGGCCTTGTGCCGCGAAAGGGCTGCACAGCAGCCCCAGCAATATCAAGGAGATAAAATGTCCGAACCCCTGGTAATCCCCTGCCCCCACTGCAACGGCCTCAACCGCCTACCCGCCGAGCGCCTGGGCGACAGCCCCAAATGCGGCCGCTGCAAGCAGGACGTGCTGCTCGCTCAGCCCTTCGACCTGAACGAGAGCACCTACGCCGCCCAGATCAAGGGCGACCTGCCGTTGCTGCTGGATGTCTGGGCCGACTGGTGCGGCCCCTGCAAGAGTTTCGCCCCGGTGTTCGAACAGGCCGCGCGGCAGCTCGCCGGCCGCTGCCGCCTGGCCAAGCTCGACAGCGAGGCCAACCGTAACCTCGCCGGCCAGCTCGGTATCCGCTCGATCCCCAGCTTGATCCTGTTCAGGAATGGCCGTGAAGTGGCGCGCCAGGCTGGGGCGTTTCCGCTGCAGTCGTTGCTGGAGTGGTTGCGCGGGCAAGGAGTCTAGATACGCTCACACACTGGCCAGAAGGGACTCATAGGGAATCCTCAGACCATCATGCAAGCGCTTGATCATCGAGAGGCTCAAGCCTCGCTTGCCGTTCAATACTTCGGAAACGCGACCGCTCGGACCGATATAGCGCTCAAGATCACGCGGCGTCAGCCCTTGCTGGTCCATGCAGAACTTGATCGCCTCGATCGGGCCCGCTGAATGAATCGGATAGTGCTTGTTCTCATAAACTTCGATCAATGTCACAAGCACTTCCATTTCATCCGCCTCCGGCGTCCCGGCTTCGGCCTGGAAAATGGCTTCCAGCCGCTTGAAGGCGGCCTGCAGGTCATCATCACTGCGAATGGGCTTAATATTCATTGATCGTCTCCACGTCGATCTCGTCATAGCGCTTGTGCGTTCCGACGAATTTCACCCAGGCAATACCTGCCCGATACTGCATTTCCACCACGAGCCGATACTTGTTGCCGCCGATGTTGAACACCACACGATTGTTCGCGCAGATGCTGGCATTGCCGATCTGCGCCTTCACGTCCTGTGGAGAACACCAATCGGCCTTGAGCACCAGGTCATGCCAGCTTTCCAGGGGCGCCTTGGCATCCTCATGCCCGGGCAGCTCCCAGAACCGGACCAACGATCGCTTTGCAATAATACGCATCCCGGCGCAATCTCCCGTTTTGGGAGATTTTAGTCAGGATCGGTACTGCTCGCAAGTACCGTCTAGGCGCTGCGCTCCAGCAGATCATGCAACTCGACGAACTGCTGGGTCAGCTTGTGCCGTGGCTCCAGGTGGATCAGCGGCAGGCTGGCATGGTGGGACTCGCGCATCTTCACCGAGCTGCCCAGGTAAACCGGCAGCACCGGCAGGCCTTCGGCCAGCAGCTCGTCGAGCATCTGCTGGGGCAGGCTGGCCCGTGACTGGAACTGGTTGACCACGATGCCCTCGACCATCAGCTCGTCGTTGTGGTCTTCCTTGAGTTCGTCGATCTCGGCCAGCAGGCCGTACAGCGCCTGGCGCGAGAAGCTGTCGCAATCGAAGGGGATCAGCACGCGATCGGCAGCGATCAGCGCGGAAACCGCGTAGAAGTTCAACGCTGGCGGCGTATCGATGTAGATCCGCTCGTAGTCTTCATCCAGCTCGTCGAGCAGTTTGCGCAGCTTGTTGATCTTGTGCTTGGCCTCGAGCTTGGGCTGCAGGTCGGCCAGCTCCGGGGTGGCGGTCACCACGTGGAGGTTGTCGAAGGGGGTTTCGTAGATGTCGACCTTGTTCTTCTTGGCGAACGGCCCGCTGGACAGCGACTGCTTGAAGAAGTCGGCGATGCCCATGGGAATGTCGTCGCCGGTCAGGCCGGTGAGGTACTGGGTCGAGTTGGCCTGGGCATCCAGGTCGATCAGCAGGGTCCGATAGCCTTCGCTGGCACTGACCGCCGCAAGATTGCAGGCAATGCTCGACTTGCCCACGCCACCTTTCTGATTGAACACCACGCGCCGCATGACAGACCTCCGTGTATCAACGAATGCCCGAGTATGTGGCGCCGCACCGCTTATGGCCAGCACTTCACTCAAGTTGGGCGGCCAGCGACCGACAACCTGTCACTGACCAGCCGTCGGAAAACCCTTACGCAGCAGATTCGATTCGATACTTCTGCGCAAATGCAATGTCTGACTGACAGGAATGTAACGACTAATTGCTACACACCTCCGTCACCGGGATAATGCGCGCCACTCGGCAAAGCGCCACCCTGCAAGGTCTGTGTTCCGAGTCATCCCCAAGGCAAGGAAGTCCCACAGGGCGGGAAGTAACAAGCACCGTGATCACCTTTGATATCAGCCAATGGCGCGCCTGGGCGCCCGGCCTGCAGACGCCCGACGACTGGCAGTCCTGGGCCGACCATGACCTGCACCCATGCGCCGTGGAGCAGGTGCCGGACGTCTCGTTCCTGCCCGCCATGCAACGCCGCCGCCTGAGCCCGCTCGCACGCATGGCGTTCGCCGTGGGCTGGCCACTGGCCGAGGATTGCGAACCGATGCCACTGGTGTTCGTCTCGCGCCACGGCGAAACGCCGCGCACCTTCTCGATCCTCAGCGACCTGGCCGCACAGCAGCCGCTCTCGCCCACCCAGTTCAGCCTCTCGGTGCACAATGCCGTGATCGGCCTGTGGTCGATCCTGCGCGGCGAGACGTGCGAGATGACCGCTCTGGCCGCGGCCGGCGACGGTTTCGAGCAAGGCCTGCTGGAAGCCGCGGCCTTGCTGCGCGAAGGGGCGCCGGCGGTGCTGCTGATCATCGCCGAGGAACAACCGCCGTCGGTCTACGGCCCCTGGATCGACGACGTGCCATTTGGCTACGCGCTGGCATTGCGCCTCACGCCTGGGCGACAATGGCAACTGGCACTAGGCCACCCCTCATCGCCCGATGCTCCCCGCCCCCCGCTGCCCCACGCCTTGAGCTGGCTGCAAGCCACGCTGGGCGGTGCCCGATCCCTTTCCCACACCTGGAACCGCCGCACATGGAACTGGCAACGACAGCCATAGAGCGCCCCCGGGACGCCTACCTGTGGCGCCTGCTGGCAACCGCCCTGAGCTTTGGCCTGTTCGGCCTGGGTGGTCTGTGCCTGCGTCTGCTGGTGTTCCCCCTGCTCGCCTGCCTGCCGGGTGACGCCACGCGCCACCGCCAGCGCGCCCGGCGCACCATCGGCTGGCTGTTCTGGCGCTTCATCCGCTTCATGCAGGTGACCGGCGTGCTCACTTATGAGATCAAGGGTGCCGAGCGCCTGGGCAGCCCCGGGCAGATGATCATTGCCAACCACCCCTCGCTGATCGACGTGGTGTTCCTCATCGGCCTGGTGCGCCAGGCCAACTGCGTGGTCAAGCACAGCCTGTTCGCCAACCCGTTCACCCGCGGCCCGGTGCGCGAGGCCCAGTACATCGGCAACGACGGCAGCATGGACATGCTCGACAGCGCCGTCGCCGCCTTGCAGCAAGGCCAGCCGCTGATCATCTTCCCCGAAGGCACGCGCACCGCGCCCGGCCATGTCCCCGCCTTTCATCGCGGCGCCGCGGCCATCGCCCTGCGGGGTGCGAAGATCATCACACCCGTGACCATCCGGGTCAGCCCCACCACCCTGACCAAGAACGAGCCCTGGTACCGCATTCCCTGCCGCCGTGTGCACTTCTGCCTCAGCGTCGGCGCCGACATCGACCTCCAGGCCTTCGCCGCCATGGGCCCGGCGCCGATCGCGTCGCGCCGACTCAACGATTTCCTGCACCAGCACTATACAAAGGAGCTCGCCGCCGATGAGCGATCCACAGCAAGACCTGAACCGTGACCTCAAGCAACTGATCATCGACGCCCTGGGCCTGGAAGACATCAGCGTGCAGGACATCGACGACCAGCAGACCCTGTTCGGCGAAGGTCTGGGCCTGGACTCGGTGGACGCCCTCGAGCTCGGCCTGGCGATCCAGAAGCGCTACGGCATCAAGATCGACGCCGACGCCAAGGACACCCGCAACCATTTCAGCAACGTCGCCACCCTCGCGGCGTTCGTCACCGCTCGTCAGGCAGCCTGAGACCGCACCATGCAAACCCGTGAAGACATCTTCAACATCCTGCGCGACGCCCTGGTCGAGCTGTTCGAACTGCAACCGACCAGCATTTCCCTGGAGTCCAACCTGTACCAGGACCTGGAAATCGACAGCATCGACGCCGTCGACCTGATCGACCACATCAAGCGCCAGACCGGCAAGAAGATCGCCGCCGACGACTTCAAGTCGGTACGCACCGTGGGTGACGTGGTCGAGGCGGTGCACCGCCTGGTCAACCCGGCGGCATGAAACGCCTGATCGGCCTCGGCCTGCTGCTGGCCGGGCTGCTGTACCCCTTCGCGGTGCACTTCGGCATGGCCCATTTCGCCCCCTGGCAATTCGGCCTGCTGCTCGGCGGCCTGTGGCTGGCCCGTGCCCTGAGCACGCCGCGCCGCCCGGGCAGCCTGTGGATGGCGCTGGCGGCGCTGGCGTTCTGCGCCCTGCTGGGGCTGTCCGACAGTCCGCATCTGCTGCGCTGGTACCCGGTGCTGATCAGCGCCTTCATGCTGGCCCTGTTCGGCGCCAGCCTGCTGCGCGGCATGCCGGTGGCCGAACGCCTGGCGCGCCTGCGCGAGCCCGATCTGCCGCCCCATGCGGTGCGCTACACGCGGCGGGTGACGCAGGTGTGGTGCCTGTTCTTCCTGGCCAATGGACTGGTCGCCGCGGGCCTGACCCTGTGGGCGCCGCTGGCCTGGTGGACCCTGTACAACGGGCTGATCGCCTATGCCGCGATGGGCCTGCTGTTCGCCGTCGAATGGCTGATAAGACAACGTGTGCGAGGACGCTCATGAACTGGATCAACCTCGAACACCTGCTGCGCCCGCTGGACGCCCCGCGCCAGGTGACCCACGCACCATCCCTGGACCACGCCCAGCTCAGCCTGCAGGCCCTGCGCCTGGCCGGCGGCCTGCGTGAGCGCGGGATCCGCCGCCTGGCCGTGCACCTGGAAGACGCCGCGTCGCTGGCCATCGCCCTGCTCGGCGCCTGGCGCGCTGGCGCCGAGGTGCTGCTGCCCGCCGACCTGCAACCCGCCACCCGTGAGCGCTGGCAGGCCCAGGTCGACCTGTGGCTGACCACCGACGAGCAGCTAGACGACCTGCTGGATGAGGCCCTCGCGCCTGCCGACCTCGACCTCGACACCTGCCGCGTCAGCCTGTGCACCTCCGGCTCCAGCGGTGAGCCCAAGCGCATCGACAAGCAGCTGCGCCAGCTGGCCAACGAGGTCAATGCCCTGGAGCAGCTCTGGGGCAAGGACCTCGGCACGGCCTGGATCATCGGCAGTGTCGCCACCCAGCACATCTACGGCCTGCTGCTGCGCGTACTCTGGCCACTGTGTGCCGGGCGCGGCTTCGAGCGCCGCCAACTGCCATTTCCCGAAGACCTGCAACGCGCCAGCCGCGAGCACCCGGCGTTCGCCTGGGTGGCCAGCCCGGCACTGCTCAAGCGCATGGGCGACAACCTCGACTGGCCGGCCCTGAGCCCGGTGCGCAGGGTATTCTCCTCCGGCGGTGAACTGCCGCCAGCCGCCGCCGAAAGCCTGCAACAACGCCTGGGACAATGGCCCACCGAGATCCTCGGCAGCTCCGAGACCGGCGGTATCGCCTGGCGTCAGGGCGAACCGCTGTGGCAACCCTTTGCCGACGTGCAGTTGAGCCAGGATGAACGGGGCGCCCTGCGCATCGCCTCGCCCTACCTGCCCGCCGGTCATGTCGAACAGAGCGCCGACGCCGCCGAGTTCAGCGACGACGGGCGCTTCCGCCTGCTCGGCCGGCTGGACCGCATCGTCAAGCTCGAAGAGAAACGCATCTCGCTGCCCATGCTCGAACAGGCCCTGTGCGCCAATGCCTGGGTCGCCGAAGCACGCCTGGGGATGATCGAGGAAGGCCGCGCCTACCTCGGCGCCCTGGTAGCCCTGACCCCGGCCGGGCTGCACGCCCTGCGCAACCAGGGCCGCCGCGCCGTGATCGACGGCCTGCGCCAGCACCTGGCCGGCCATTGCGAGGCGCTGGCCCTGCCACGCCGCTGGCGCCTGGTGCGCCAGTTGCCTCTCAATACCCAGGGCAAGCTGCCCCAGGCCGATCTGCAGGCGCTGCTGCTGGCCTCGCGCAGCATGGCGCCGGAGGTGCTGGAGCACAGTCGACAAGGCGAAGAGCTGCACCTGCGCCTGGCGGTGCCCCTGGATCTTGCCTGCTTCCCCGGTCACTTCCCGCAGACGCCCGTGCTGCCGGGCGTGGTCCAGGTCGACTGGGCGCTCGCCCTGGCCACGTCGCACTTGCACCTGGCCCAGCGCTTTGCCGGCATGGAAGTACTCAAGTTCCAGCAACTGGTGCGCCCCGGTGACGAGCTGCTGTTGACCCTGCGTTTTGATGCCGAGCGCGGCAAGCTGTACTTCGCCTACACCTGCGCCGGGCAGCCCTGCTCCAGCGGTCGCATCGTGCTGGAGGCCGCCTGTGCATAAGCCTTGCGCGGTGATCCCGGTGTACAACCACGAGCAGGCGCTGCCCAGGGTGGTCGACGACCTGCTGCGCGCCGGCCTGCCTTGCGTGCTGGTCGACGACGCCAGCCACGCGGCCTGTGCCCGGGTACTGGGCCAGCTGGCCGAGCGCGACGACGTTCACCTGGTCACCCTGGCGGTCAACCAGGGCAAGGGCGGCGCGGTGATGGCCGGCCTGCGCGAAGCCGCGCGGCTGGGCTTCAGCCACGCCCTGCAGGTGGATGCCGACGGCCAGCACGACCTGGCCGATGTCAGCCACTTCCTGAACCAGTCGCAGGCTTATCCACAGGCGCTGGTGTGCGGTTATCCACAGTACGATGCCAGCGTGCCCAAGGGCCGCTTGTATGCCCGCTACCTGACCCACGTGTGGGTGTGGATCAACAGCCTGTCGCTGCGCATCCCCGATTCGATGTGCGGCTTTCGCGTCTACCCGCTGCCCGCGACCCTGGCGCTGATCGACAGCGTCAACCTCGGCCGGCGCATGGACTTCGACCCGGAGATCCTGGTGCGTCTGGCGTGGCGCAACCAGCCGATGCGCTGGTTGCCGACCAAGGTCCACTACCCCCAGGACGGCCTGTCGCACTTCCGTCTGTTCCACGACAACGCACTGATCTCGAAGATGCACGCCAAGCTGTTCTTCGGCATGCTCGTGCGCGCCCCGCTGATCCTCTGGCGCAGGTGGCACGCATGAGCGAGCGTCCGCAACACTGGGCCGAGCACCAGGAACGCGGCAGCTTCTGGCTGATGAAGCTCACCGCCACCCTGGCCCGCCTGCTCGGGCGGCGCGTGCTCAGCCCGCTGATCCATGTGATCGTCGCCTACTTCTTCGTCTTCGGCGGCCGCGCCCGGCGCAGCGCCTTGCAGTACCAGCAGCGCTTGCACCGCTGGAGCGCCGGCCAGGTCCAGGCCCCCGGCCAGTGGCGCGTATTCCGCCAGTTCATGTCATTTGCCGAAGCCCTGCTGGACAAGCTCGACGTATGGAATGGCCGACTGGCCCTGTCGCAGATCGACATCGTCGACCCGGCCAACCTGCGCCAGCAGTTGCGCGGCGAACGCGGGCAAATGCTGGTGGGCGCACACCTGGGCAACCTGGAAGTATGCCGGGCCCTGGCCGAGATCGGCGAAAAAGTGACCATGAACGTGCTGGTGCATACCCGCCATGCCGAACACTTCAACCGCCTGCTGGGTGAAGCCGGGGCCAGCCACCTGCGGCTGATCCAGGTCAGCGAGCTGGACCCGGCGGTGATGCTGCAACTGTCCGAGCGCCTGGAGCGCGGCGAGTGGCTGGCGATCGCCGGCGACCGTGTGCCGCTGCATGGCGGTCGCACCGTGGAGGTGGACTTCCTCGGCTACCCGGCGGCCTTCCCCCAGGGGCCGTGGCTGCTGGCCGGGCTGCTCGGCTGCCCGCTCAACCTGCTGTTCTGCCTCAAGCTTCAGGGCCGCTACCAGGTCACCCTCGAGCCGTTCGTCGAGCGCCTGCAGTGGCGCCGTGGCCAACGCGACGCGGTGATCGCCGAATGGACCGCCCGCTACGCCGAACGCCTGGGCCACTACTGCGCCCAGGCGCCGCTGCAATGGTTCAATTTCTACCCCTTCTGGAAGACCGATGACGATGCATCCGCATGAGCCTGTAACCTTCGGCGAAGCGCCGCTGGCGATCGAAGACGTCCTGGCCCTGGCCGAGCGCCGCGCGCCGTCGCGCCTGCAGGCTGACGCCGCCTACCGCGAGCGTATTGCCCGTGGCGCGCGCTTCCTCGACACCTTGCTGGACAAGGAAGGGGTGATCTACGGCGTAACCACCGGCTACGGCGACTCCTGCGTGGTGGCCGTGCCGCTGGAACACGTCGAGGCCCTGCCCCGGCACCTCTACACCTTCCACGGCTGCGGCCTGGGCCGGCTGCTCGACGCGCCGGCGACCCGCGCCGTGCTGGCGGCGCGCCTGCGCTCGCTGAGCCATGGCGTGTCCGGCGTGCGCCTGGAGCTGCTGGAGCGCCTGCAGGCGTTCATCGAGCATGACATCCTGCCGCTGATCCCCGAAGAAGGTTCGGTCGGCGCCAGCGGCGACCTGACACCGCTGTCCTACGTGGCCGCAGCCCTGTCGGGCGAGCGCGAAGTCATGTACCAGGGCGAGCGCCGCAGCAGCGCCGACGTGCACCGCGAACTCGGCTGGCAGCCCCTGGTGCTGCGCCCCAAGGAAGCGCTGGCGCTGATGAACGGTACTGCGGTGATGACTGGCCTGGCCTGCCTGGCCTTCGCCCGCGCCGACTACCTGCTCAAGCTGGCCACGCGCATCACCGCGCTCAATGTCGTCGCCCTGCAGGGCAACCCCGAGCACTTCGACGAGCGCCTGTTCGCCGCCAAGCCGCACCCCGGCCAGACCCAGGTCGCCGCCTGGCTGCGCCAGGACCTGGCCATCGAGGCCCCGCTGCCACCGCTGCATCGCCTGCAGGACCGCTACTCGCTGCGCTGCGCGCCCCATGTGCTGGGCGTACTGGCCGACAGCCTGGGCTGGCTGCGCAGTTTCATCGAAACCGAACTCAACAGCGCCAACGACAACCCGATCATCGACGGTGATGCCGAGCGCGTGCTGCACGGCGGGCACTTCTATGGCGGGCACATCGCCTTCGCCATGGACAGCCTGAAGAACCTGGTGGCCAACGTCGCCGACCTGCTCGACCGCCAGCTCGCCCTGCTGGTGGACGTGCGCTACAACCACGGCCTGCCGAGCAATCTTTCGGGCGCCGAGGCCGAGCGCGCCATGCTCAACCACGGTTTCAAGGCCGTGCAGATCGGCGCCAGTGCCTGGACCGCCGAGGCACTCAAGCAGACCATGCCGGCCAGCGTGTTCTCTCGCTCCACCGAGTGCCACAACCAGGACAAGGTAAGCATGGGCACCATTGCCGCCCGCGACGCCCTGCGCGTGCTGGAACTGACCGAACAGGTTGCCGCCGCCACCCTGCTGGCCGCCAACCAGGGGGTCTGGCTGCGCCAGCGCCTGGCCGACGCGCACGCCCTGCCGCCGGCCCTGGCGCAGATGCACGCGGCCTTGCTGGAGGACTTCGCCCCGGTCATCGAGGACCGCGCCCTGGAGCAAGACCTGCGCCTGTGCCTGGCCCGTATCGGCCAGCGCCACTGGAGGCTGCATGCGTAATCCCGGGGTGTTCCACGTCGACAGCGAGATCGTCGTGCCATTCTTCGACGTCGACAGCATGCACATCGTCTGGCACGGCCACTACGTCAAGTACCTGGAAGTCGCCCGCTGCGCGCTGCTCGACCGCCTGGAGCACGACTACCTGCGCATGCAGGCCAGCGGCTATGCGTGGCCGGTGATCGACCTGCAGCTGCGCTACATCCGCGGCGCCACCTTTGGCCAGCGCCTGACCGTGCGCGCCAGCCTGGTGGAATGGGAAAACCGTCTGAAAATCCACTACCTGATCAGCGACGCCGCCAGCGGCGAACGCATGACCCGCGCCAGCACCGTGCAGGTGGCGGTGCACATCGAAAGCGGCGAAATGCAACTGGCCTCGCCCCAGGCGATGCTCGATGCCGTTGCCAAGGTGCTGCCATGAGCGCCGCGCTGTGCACTGGCATTGCCAGCCTCTTCGCGGGTAAACCCGCTCCCACAGGCACCGCGAAACCTGTGGGAGCGGGTTTACCCGCGAAGGTCCCGACACTGCTCGCCCTGTTGCTGCTGTTCATCAGCCCCCTGACCCTGGCCTTCACCCTCGACGACCTGCAAAAGCAGCTCAGCGAACCTGCCGTGGTCAGCGGCCCGTTCATCCAGGAAAAACACCTGCGCGCCCTGCCCCAGCCACTGACCAGCAAGGGCCGCTTCGTCCTGGCCCGCGACCACGGTCTGCTCTGGCTGCTACAGACCCCGCTGAGTCAGGACTACCGCATCGACGCAAAGGGCATCGCCCGCCGCGACCCGAGTGGCTGGCAAACGTTACCCGCACGCAGTGCCGGCGCCGAACAGAACCGCCTGTTCTTCGCCGTGCTGCAAGGCGACAGCAGCGGCCTGCAACGCGATTTCGAACTGGCGCTTTCAGGCGACGCCGCGCACTGGCAATTGCGCCTGACCCCACGCTCGCTGCTGCTCAAGCAAATCTTCACCCGCATCGACATCGCCGGCGGTCGCTATGTCGAGCGCATCGAACTGAGCGAAACCCAGGGCGACAGCACCGTGCTGCGCATGCCCGAAAGCCGTGGTGCCAGCGCCCTCAGCGACGCGGAGCGCAGCGATTTTGCCGACTGAACGCCTGCTGCCGCGCCTGTTCGCGGGCCTGCTGCTGATCATGCTTGCCGTGGCCGGCTGGCAATGGCATCGCGGTGCGCCGCTGTCGGCCGACCTGATGACCCTGGTGCCCGGCGCCACCCAGGACCCACTGGTCAAGCAAGCCGAGCAACGCATGCAGGAGCCGCTCAACCGCGAGCTGCTGGTGCTGGTCGGCCATTCCCAGCGCGAGCAGGCCGTCGCCCTGGCCCAACGCCTGGCCGGTCAATGGCAGGCCAGCGGCCTGTTCGAGAAGGTGCAATGGAGCCTGCAGACCGACCTGCAAGCGCTACGCAGCCAGTTGCTGCAGGGCCGCGTGGCCATGCTCTCGACCCACGACCGGCAATTGCTGGCCGAGCAGCCCGACACCTTTGTCGAGCAACGCCTGCAAAGCCTGTTCGACCCCTTCGCCGGCTTCAGCCTGGTGGCCAGCCAGGATGACTGGCTCGGCTTGAGCGGCCGCATCCAGCAGAGCCAGCCCAAGCCGGTCAACGTGCAACTGGACACCGC
This sequence comes from Mitsuaria sp. RG, assembly GCF_028369275.1. NCBI lineage: Bacteria > Pseudomonadati > Pseudomonadota > Betaproteobacteria > Burkholderiales > Sphaerotilaceae > Roseateles > Mitsuaria sp. RG. The sequence goes on along the minus strand of NZ_JAQMYQ010000015.1, from coordinate 34,710 downwards.
CAGCGGCGCGCTGGTGGCCGAAGCCGACGGCCAACAATGGGTGCTGCTGCGCGCCCGCACCCTGGGCAATGCCTTCGACATGCACCTGCCCTTGCAGGTGGCCGACCTGCTGGCCCGCGCCCGCGACGAAGCCGGCCAGCAAGGTGCCCGACTGCTGGCGGCCAGCGGCCTGCTGCATGCCGCGGCCGGCCAGCAACAGGCCAGCCGCGAGATCACCTGGGTCGGCGGCGGCGCCACTGTCGGCATCCTGCTGCTGTTGCTGCTGGCCTTCCGCCGCTGGCGCGTGCTGCTAGCCTTCGTGCCGGTGCTGGTGGGCATGCTGTTCGGCTCGGTGGTGTGCGTGGCGTTGTTCGGGCAGATGCACGTGATGACGTTGGTGCTCGGCTCCAGCCTGATCGGCGTGGCCGTCGACTACCCGCTGCACTACCTGTCCAAGAGCTGGAGCCTGCAACCCTGGCGCAGCTGGCCGGCCGTGCGCCTGACCCTGCCGGGGCTGAGCCTGAGCCTGGCGACCAGTTGCATCGGCTACCTGGCCCTGGCCTTCACGCCGTTCCCCGCGCTGACCCAGATCGCCGCGTTCTCGGCCGCCGGCCTGGTCGGCGCCTATCTCAGCGCCGTGTGCCTGCTGCCGGCGTTGCTCGGCGGTGTCGAGCTGCGCCCGGCCCAGTGGCCACTGCGCGTCGCGCAATGGCTGACCGAACTGCGCGCCGGCCTGCTGCGCCGAGTCCCCAGCGCTGCGCTGCTGGCCCTGCTGGTGCTGTTCTGCGCCGCCGGGCTGTGGCGCCTGGACAGCCGCAACGACGTGCGCCAGTGGGTCGGCAGCCCGCCGCAACTGCTGGAGGAAGCCCAAGCGGTGGCACGCATCACCGGCTACCAGCCCACCAGCCAGTTCTACCTGGTACGTGGCGCCGACCCACAGCAATTGCTGGAACGCCTGGCGGCGCTGTCGGAAAAACTCGACGAGCTGGTCGACCTGGGCAAGCTCAAGGGTTACATGTCCCTCGATCGGCTGGTCGCCAGCCCCGCCGAGCAGACGCGCACGCTGCAGGCGCTGGATCGCCTGCCCGGACACTGGCAACCGCTGCTGGCCCAGGGCGTGCCGGAAACCGCGCTGCTGGCCGAACTCAAGCAATTGCACCAGTTGCCTATCCAGTCCATCGACGATGTCCTCGCCGGCCCCCTGGGCGAAGCCTGGCGCCCCTTGTGGCTGGGCCAGGTGGACCAGGGCGTGGCCGCCATCGTCAGCCTTCAGGGGCTGAACGACACCGCCTTGCTGCGCCTGCAGTCCGAGGGTCTGCCTGGCGTGCAGCTGGTGGACCGGCTGGGTGAGCTGAACCAACTGTTTGCCGCCACCCAGGTCAGCGCCGCCGAGCTCAAGCTGCTGTCGTGCGTGTTGATCCTGGTGTTGCTGGTGCTGCCGTTCGGCCTGCGCGGTGCCTTGCGCATCGTCGCCCTGCCGCTGCTCGCCGCGCTGTGCAGCCTGGCCCTGCTGGGCTGGCTCGGGCAGCCGCTGACGCTGTTCAGCCTGTTCGGCCTGCTGCTGGTGACTGCCATCGGCGTCGATTACGCGATCCTCATGCACGAGCGCGTCGGCGGTGAGGCGGTGAGCCTGCTGGGCACCCTGCTGGCGGCGCTGACCACCTGGCTGTCGTTCGGCCTGCTGGCGCTGTCGAGCACCCCGGCGGTGAGCAATTTCGGCCTGGCGGTGAGCCTGGGCCTGGCAATGAGCTTCATCCTGGCCCCCTGGGCCGCGCCGCGCCAAGGAGCGCACAGCTGATCATGAGCGTGTTGTTGTTCTGGGCCATGGCCCTGCTGCTGTTCGCCCTGGCCTGTGCGCTGGGCAAACGCGTGGGGCTGATCCCGATCGTCAGCCAGCTGCTGCTGGCGACCCTGGCACTGCCGCTGCTGATGCTGCTGTGGGTCGAGCCGCACTGGCAGCTCGACGGCGCCGCGCTGGTCGCGCCGAGCTGGCTCAAGACGCTGTATGGCTGCAGCTTCGCCCTGCTGCTGGGGCATATCCTCAGCGACGTCGCCGAGCTGCGCATCGACCGACAGGCGCTGAAACTCGCCGTGCCCAGCTTCCTGGTGCCCTTCATCTGCGGCCTGGCCTGCGCGCTGTGGTTGCTGGATCAGGGCGGCCTCACCGCGCTGGCCCTGGGCCTGGTGTTCGCCATCACCGCGATCCCGGTGTTGTACCTGTACCTGCGCGCCATCGACTACCCACCCGCGGCCAGCAGCCGGCTGCTGCAGGCGGCGATCCTCATCGACCTGGCCTGCTGGCTGCTGCTGGGCCTCGGCCAGGGCAGCCTGCAACCGGGCAGCCTGGCCTGGCCGCTGCTGGCGGCGATCCTGCCCGTGCCGCTGAACTTCGCTGGCCTGCGAGCGCCCAGGGTGTATGGCGCGCTGTTCCTGGCGCTGCTGTTCGTCGCCGAGCACTACCGGCTCAATGCCTTGGTCTTCGGCATCGGCTACCTGGCTTGCCTGGCCTGGCTCAAGGTCCCGGTGCGCATGCTGCTGTCCGAGGCCTGGAGCCGCCGCCTGCAGCAAGGCTTGGCAGTGCCGCTGATCCTCACCTACGGCGTGGTGCAGATCGACGTGCACCATGCCCTGCAAGGCTTCGATGCGCTGCAGCTGGCCGCCCTGCTGGCCCTGCCGATCGCCAGCAAGCTGCTGGGCAACTGGCTGGGCCTGTGCTGGGCCGCGCCATCGTTCCCCGGCGCGAGCAAATGGCGCGAGAGCCTGCTGCTGAACATCCGCGGCCTGAGCGAAATCGTCTTTCTCAACCTGTTGCTGCAACAGGGGCTGATCGGCCCGGCGCTGTACTTCGCCCTGATGCTGATGAGCCTGGTCGCCACCCTGATGCCGGCAATGGCCGGCCTGCACCGGATTCCCCTGAATACTGTCCCGACGCCAAGGAGGCCTCATGCCGAACTGTGAACTGCAACAACGCCAGGTGCTGGTGATCGGCGCAGGGCCTTCCGGCGCCATCGCCGCCGCCCTGCTCAAGCGCAAGGGCCACGATGTGCTGGTAATCGAGCGCCAGCGTTTCCCACGCTTCTCCATCGGCGAGAGCCTGCTGTCCCACTGCCTGGACTTCGTCGAGGAGGCCGGGATGCTCGAAGCCGTCGAGGCCGCGGGCTTCCAGCACAAGAACGGCGCCGCCTTCGCCTGGGGCGAGGAATACAGCGCGTTCGACTTCGGCCTGACCTTCTCCCAGGGCAAGCCAAATACCTTCCAGGTGCAACGTGCGCAGTTCGACCAGTTGCTTGCCGACCAGGCCCAGGCCCAGGGCGTGGAGATCCGCTATGAGCACGAGATCGTCAGCGTCGACATGGGCGGTGACTGCCCGCGCGTGCGGGTGCGCCGCCCCGAGGGTGACGAATACGATGTGGAAAGTGCCTTCGTGCTCGACGCCAGCGGCTACGGCCGCGTGCTGCCGCGCCTGCTGGAGCTGGAAGCACCGTCGAACTTCCCGGTGCGCCAGGCGGTGTTCACCCACATCGAGGACCGCATCGACCACCCCGGCTTCGACCGCGACAAGATCCTCATCACCACCCACCCCGAACACCGTGACATCTGGTTCTGGACCATCCCGTTCAGCAACGGCCGCACCTCCTTGGGCGTGGTCGCCGCCGCCGAGCGCTTCGCCGAGGCGCCGGCCGACCTGGACGCCTGCCTCAAGCACTTCGTGGCGCAGACCCCGAGCCTGGCCAAGGTGCTGGCCAATGCCGTTTGGGACACGCCGGCGCGCACCATCGGTGGCTACTCGGCCAACGTCAGCACCCTGCACGGCCCGGGCTTTGCCCTGCTGGGCAACGCCGCCGAATTCCTCGATCCGGTGTTCTCCTCGGGGGTGACCATCGCCATGCGCTCGGCGAGCATGGCCGCCAACCTGCTGCACCGCCAGCTGGAAGGCGAGGCGGTGGACTGGCAAACCGAGTTCGCCACGCCGCTCAAACGCGGCGTCGATACCTTCCGCGCCTATGTCGAAGGCTGGTACGACGGCAGCTTCCAGGATGTGATCTACCACCCCGGCAGCTCGCCGGAGATCCGCGCCATGATCAGCTCGATCCTCGCCGGCTATGCCTGGGACCTGCGCAATCCGTTCGTCGCCGAACCCCAGCGCCGCCTGCGCACCCTGGCCGAGCTGTGCGCGAGGACGCCAGCATGAGCCAGCAGCCGTACCTGAGCGACACCTACGTCGAAGAAACCCGCATCGGCTTCTGGTTCCTGCGCAGCCACACCTGGCAGCACCATGTGCTGCGCGTGGCCATCAATGACCTGCGCCGCCTGTTCGACGGCGAGCCGCCCCAGGCGCCGGTGCTGCTCGATGCCGGCTGCGGCCAGGGCAAGTCGTTCAAGCACCTGCTGCAGGTGTTCGCCCCGTCGCGCCTGCTGGGCACCGACGCCGACCCGCACAGCCTGGCGCTGAGCGCCGCCGAGGCACAACGGCTGGGTGTCGAGGTGGAGCTGCGCGGCAGCGACTGCGCGGCGCTGCAGTTTCCCGACGCCAGCGTCGACATCCTGTTCTGCCACCAGACCTTCCATCACCTGGTGGAACAGGAGAAGGCCCTGGCCGAGTTCCATCGGGTGCTCAAGCCTGGCGGCTACCTGCTGTTCGCCGAGTCCACCGAGGCCTACATCGACACCTGGGTAATCCGCTGGCTGTTCCGCCACCCCATGCACGTGCAGAAGAGCGCCGAAGGCTACCTGCAGATGCTGCGTGACCAGGGCTTCGAGTTTGCCGCACGCAACGTGTCCTACCCTTATCTGTGGTGGAGCCGCTCAAAGGACTTCGGCCTGCTCGAACGCCTGGGACTGCGCAAGCCGCCACCGGTTGGCCAGCGCGAGGAAACCCTGGTCAACGTAGTGGCGCGCAAGCCCCTGGAGCAACCATGAAACACCTGCTGGCGCTGTGCCTGTGCCTGCTGCTCGGCGCCTGCGCCGCGCGCCCGCCCCTGCCCGAGACGCTGCCCACGCTGACACTGCCGCGCCAGTTGCACGTGCAGCGCGAGCAGGACGGCCAACGCCAGGACTGGCTGCTGGTGATCCAGGACGAAGACCACCGTCTGCGCTGGTCGCTGCTCGACCTGCTGGGCATCCCCCAGGCGCGCCAGTTGCTCGATGGCAGGCAATGGCAGGCCGACGGCCTGCTGCCGCCCAACCCGGCGGCGCGCGAACTGTTCGCCGCCGTGCTGTTCGCCCTGACGCCGTCCGGGCAACTGCAGCGTCTCTATCCACAGGCGCGCCAGCAGGATCAACGACGCTGGCTGGGCGACCGCTGGCAGGTCAGCTATCGGGCCAGCGAGCATTTCACCTTGAACCTGGGCCAGGGCCTGCGTTATGAAGTCAGCCCATTGCCCAGCGAGAACACACCATGACCGCCTATCTCAACGCCCTGGGCCTGGTCTGCGCCCTTGGCCGCGGCCAGGCCGAGGTGGCCGCTCGCCTGTTCGCCGGTGACTGCTCCGGCATGCTGCCCCAGGAGGGCTGGGTGCCGGACCGACGTCCTGCGGTGGGTGCGGTCAGTGGCGAACTACCCGCCGTGCCGCTGCCTGAACAGCACAGCCGCAACAACCAGCTGCTCTACTGCGCGGCCTTGCAGATCGAACCGGCGATCCGCCAGGCGATTGCCGATTTCGGCCCGCAACGGGTGGGCGTGGTGCTGGGCACCAGCACCTCGGGAATTGCCGAGGCCAGCGCCGACATTGCCCACTACCTGCACGAAGGTGTGCTGCCAGGCAGCTACCGCTACGACCAGCAGGCACTGAGCGCTCCCGCCGAGTTCCTCGCCGACTGGCTGCAACTGAGCGGCCCGGCCTACGTGATCTCCACCGCCTGCACCTCCAGCGGCCGGGCGCTGCTGAGCGCGCGTCGCCTGCTCGACCTGGGCCTGTGCGACGCCGTGCTGTGCGGGGGCGTCGACAGTCTGTGCGGGCTGACCCTCAACGGTTTCAGCGCCCTGGAGGCGGTCAGCGAACAACGCTGCAACCCGTTCTCGGTGAACCGCAACGGCATCAACATCGGCGAAGCCGCCGCGCTGTTCGTCATGAGCCGAACTCGCCCGGCACAGGGGCCTGCCATCGCCCTGCTTGGCGCCGGCGCCAGTTCCGACGCTCATCACATCTCGGCACCCGACCCCACCGGCAACGGCGCCTTGCAAGCCATGGCCAAGGCCCTGGACAATGCCGGCCTGGCCGCGGCGCAGATCGACTACCTGAACCTGCACGGCACCGCCACCCAGCACAACGACGCCATGGAAAGCCTGGCCGTGCATGCCCTGTTCGGCGCCAGCACGGCGTGCTCATCCAGCAAGCCGATGACCGGCCACACCCTGGGCGCGGCCGGGGCGCTGGAGGCGGCCTTCTGCTGGCTGGCCCTGAGCGAACACAACCCGCACGGGCGGCTGCCACCCCATGTCTGGGACGGCCAGCGCGATCCGCAACTGGCGGAGCTGGCCCTGGCAGATGCTGGCCAGCAGCTGCCCCAGGGCCGCCCGCGTCGACTGATGAGCAATTCGTTCGCCTTCGGCGGCAACAACGTGAGCCTGATTCTCGGAGACACCCCATGATTGCCTGGCCATTGGCCGAACTGCTGCCGCATGCCGGCGACATGATCCTGATCGATCAGGTCGACAGCTGCGACGATGAGCAGATCCACACCCGCGTGACCGTCCGCCCCGGCGGGCTGTTCAACCGCGAGGACGGCAGCCTGCCGGCCTGGCTGGGCCTGGAGCTGATGGCCCAGAGCGTGGCCGCCTACGCTGGCTGCCGCGCACGCCGCCTGGACCAGCCGGTGGAGCTGGGCTTCCTGCTCGGCACCCGCAAGTTCGAATGCGATGTCGAACACTTCCCCGCCGGCGCAGAGCTGCGCATCCACGCGCTGCGCTCGCTGGAGGACGACAACGGCATGGGTGTGTTCGAATGTCACCTGCGCGGCCCCGGCATCAACGCCAGCGCCCGCCTGAATGTCTACCGCCCGCCGCAAGTGGCCAGCTACCTGGCCGAGGCGGGCCCTGAGGAGTCACCCCATGACTGACACCATCCTGGTCACCGGCTCCAGCCGGGGCATCGGCCGGGCCATCGCCCTGCGCCTGGCGCGTGCCGGTTACGACCTGGTCCTGCACTGCCGCAGCGGCCGCGCCGAGGCCGACACCGTCGCCGCCGAGGTCCAGGCCCTGGGCCGGCAGGCGCGGGTGCTGCAGTTCGATGTCGCCGACCGCGAAGCCTGCAAGGCCGTCCTGGAAGCCGACGTTGAGACCCATGGCGCCTACTACGGTGTGGTATGCAATGCCGGCCTGACCCGTGACGGCGCCTTCCCGGCCTTGACCGAGGACGATTGGGACCAGGTCATGCGCACCAACCTTGATGGTTTCTACAACGTCCTGCACCCGCTGACGATGCCGATGATCCGCCGCCGCGCGCCGGGCCGCATCGTCTGCGTCACTTCGGTGTCCGGCCTGATCGGTAACCGTGGCCAGGTCAACTACAGCGCCTCCAAGGCCGGCCTGATCGGTGCCGCCAAGGCCCTGGCGATCGAGCTGGGCAAGCGCCGCATCACGGTCAACTGCGTGGCCCCCGGGCTGATCGACACCGCCATGCTCGACGAACACGTGCCGGTGGACGAGCTGCTGAAGATGATCCCCGCCGGGCGCATGGGCACGCCGGAGGAAGTGGCCGGCGCGGTGAACTTCCTGATGTCGCCCGAGGCGGCCTACATCACCCGCCAGGTGCTGGCGGTCAACGGAGGGCTGTGCTGATGCGCCGCGTCGTCGTCACCGGCATGGCCGGCATCACCGCCCTGGGCAACGACTGGGCCAGCATCGCCGGGCATTTCGCCCAGCAACGCAGCGGCATCCGGCGCATGGACGAGTGGGATCGCTACGAGGAGCTCAACACCCGCCTGGCCGGCCCCATCGATGACTTCAAGGTGCCCGGTCACTGGACCCGCAAGCAGCTGCGCAGCATGGGCCGGGTGTCGCGCCTGGCGGTTGCCGCCGCCGAGCGCGCCCTGGCCGACGCCGGCCTGCTCGACGACCCGAGCATCCGCGACGGGCGCATGGGCGTGGCCTGCGGCTCGTCCACCGGCAGCACCGACGAGATCAAGGCCTTCGGCAACATGCTGCTCAACTCGGTGGCCGACGGCCTCAATGCCAACTCCTACGTGCGCATGATGCCCCACACCACGGCGGCCAACATCAGCATCTTCTTCGGCCTCACCGGGCGCCTGATCCCCACCTCCAGCGCCTGCACCAGCGGCAGCCAGGGCATCGGCTACGCCTACGAGGCGATCAAGTACGGGCGCCTGCCGATGATGCTCGCCGGCGGCGCCGAAGAACTGTGCCCCACCGAGGCCATGGTGTTCGACGCGCTCTACGCCACCAGCCTGAAGAACGACACCCCGCACCTGAGCCCGCGCCCCTACGACCTCGACCGCGATGGCCTGGTGATCGGCGAAGGCGGCGGCATGCTGGTGCTCGAGGAGCTGGAACACGCCCTGGCCCGTGGCGCGCGGATCCACGCCGAGATCGTCGGCTTCGGCAGCAACGCCGATGGCCAGCACACCACCCGTCCGGAGCAGGCCACCATGCGCCGCGCCATGGAACTGGCGCTGGAGGACGCAGGCCTCGCTCCCGAAGCGATCGGCTATGTCAACGGCCACGGTACCGCCACCGAGCAGGGCGACATCGCCGAGACCCAGGCCACCAGCAGCCTGTTCGGCCCACGCATGCCGATCAGCTCGCAGAAGAGCTTCCTCGGCCATACCCTGGGTGCCTGTGGCGCGCTGGAGTCGTGGTTCAGCATCGAGATGATGAACAGCGACCGCTACGTGCCCACCCTCAACCTCGACCACGTCGACCCGCGCTGCGGCGAGCTGGACTACCTGCGCGGCGAGTTCCGCGCGATGAACCATGAGCATGTGATGAACAACAACTTCGCCTTCGGCGGGGTCAACACGTCGTTGATCTTCCGTCGCTGGCCCTGACACCCCCACCCTACTGGAGAGAATGGAATGTCCCCATTGATCCGTGCCGCGGCCCTGGGCCTGGCACTGACCGGCCTGGCCGGCTGCACCTCGAAACCCGTGCTCAACCCGGCCGAGCAACTGACCGCCGGGCACAACTACAGCCAGGCACAAGTCCAGCAGGCGATCCTCAAGGCCGTCGCCGAGCGCGGCTGGACCGCGCGCAACGTCGGCGCCAGCGTGATCCAGGCCGATATCACCGTGCGCAACACCTTCTTCGCGGCGGTCGATATCCACTACAGCCCCAGCCAGTTCCGCATCGCCTACCGCGACAGCCGTGAACTGGGCTACAAGGACGGCCAGATCCACCGCAACTACAACCGCTGGGTCTACAACCTCGACCGCAGCATCCTGCGTGAGCTGAACGCCCTGAACACCCAGCGCATCCTGCAACAGCAAGGCAACGCCAGCGTCTCCAACTGAGCCTGCGCCTGGGCACCGGGGCCGCCAGCGGCACCGGCGCTCAGGGGCTGGATTGGCTGCCTGCCTGGCCTGTCAGCAGCGCGGCGAACGCCCTGGCCATTGCCGACCCGCCGCGCTCGCGCTGCACCAGCCACACTGCCGTGACCGCCTCTTCATCCAGCAAGGTGCGGTACACCACCCCGTCGATGCGCATGCGCTGGAACGACGCTGGCAACACCGAAACCCCGAGCCCCGCCGAAACCAGCCCGATGATGGTCATCGCCTCGCCCGCCTCCTGGGCGAAATGCGGGCTGAAACCCGCCTGGCGCGCCAGGCTCAGCAACTGCGCATGCAAGCCGCTGCCATAGCTGCGTGGAAAGAACACGAATGGCTCGTGGGCCAGCGCCTGCATGTAGAGCCCCTGCTCGCTGCCCTTGGCCAGCGGATGGGAGGCGTTGATCACCGCGACCAAGGGCTCGCGCAACAGCTCGGTGGCCACCAGCCCCTCCGGTAACGGCATCGGCCGCATCAGGCCCACTTCGATGGATTCGTCGAACACCCCTTCGGCCACCTCACGGCTGCTCATTTCCTTGAGGTTCAGGTGTACCGCCGGGAACTGCTGGCGGAACGCGTGCAGGGCCTTGGGAATTTTCGAGGTAAAAGGCGCCGAGGAGGTAAAACCGATCTTCATTTCGCCCAGTTCCCCCAACTGCGCCCGCCGCGCCACGTCGGCGGCTTTCTCCACCTGGGCCAGCACCTGGCGCGCTTCCTCGAGGAACAGGCGCCCGGCCTCGCTCAACTCGACCCGGCGGTTGGTGCGCTCGAACAGACGCGCCCCCAGCTCCTGCTCCAGGGCCTGGATCTGCTGGCTCAGCGGGGGCTGGGAGATACCCAGCTGCTGGGCGGCACGACCAAAATGCAGCTCCTCGGCCACGGCAATGAAATAGCGCAGGTGACGCAGCTCCATAATCGACTCCAAACAGGTCGTAAAACGTCTTAAACAGGTCGAACAATATATTGGATCTAATCATTAGCCAGCTATATGCTTTTTCCATCGCAGCACCGGCCCCAGCGCCCGAGGTACCCTCCGTGAGATCCGCCGCAGTCCCCCTATCTGCCGAGCCCGAGCCTGTCGTCAACGATATCTGGATCGAGAAAGGCTCCCCCGCCTTCATGAAGACCGTGCTGGCCCTGTTCAGCGGTGGCTTCGCCACCTTCGCCCTGCTGTACTGCGTGCAGCCGATGATGCCGCTGCTGTCCCAGGAGTTTTCCATCAACGCCGCGCAGAGCAGTCTGGTGCTGTCGGTGTCCACCGCCATGCTGGCGTTCGGGCTGCTGGTCACCGGGCCGATCTCCGACCGTATCGGGCGCAAGCCGGTGATGGTCTTCGCCCTGCTCTGCGCCGCCCTGTCGACCCTGGCCAGCGCGGTGATGCCGAGCTGGGAGCTGGTGCTGGCGACGCGCGCCCTGGTGGGCCTGTCGTTGAGCGGCCTGGCGGCGGTGGCAATGACCTACCTGAGCGAAGAGATCCACCCGCAGCACATTGGCCTGGCCATGGGCCTGTACATCGGTGGCAACGCCATCGGTGGCATGAGCGGGCGCCTGATCACCGGCGTGCTGATCGACTTCGTCAGCTGGCACACGGCGATGCTGAGCATCGGCGGGCTGGCGCTGGTAGCGGCGCTGGTGTTCTGGAAGGTACTGCCCGAGTCGCGCAACTTCCGTCCCCAGGCACTGAATCCGCGTAGCCTGCTCGACGGCTTCGTCATGCACTTCAGGGATGCCGGGCTGCCCTGGCTGTTCCTCGAGGCCTTCTTGCTGATGGGCGCCTTCGTCACCCTGTTCAACTACATCGGCTACCGCCTGCTGGCCGGGCCCTATCACATGAACCAGGCACTGGTCGGGTTGCTGTCGGTGGTGTATCTGTCGGGGATCTACAGTTCGGCGCAAGTCGGCGCCCTGGCCGACAAGCTGGGCCGGCGCAAGGTGTTCTGGGCCAGCATCGTGGTAATGGCCGGCGGCCTGCTGATGACCCTGGCCAACCCGCTGGCGATGATCATCGTCGGCATGCTGGTGTTCACCTTCGGCTTCTTCGGCGCGCACTCGGTGGCCAGCAGCTGGATCGGCCGCCGGGCGTTGAAGGCCAAGGGGCAGGCTTCGTCGTTGTACCTGTTCTGTTACTACGCGGGATCGAGCGTGGCGGGGACGGCGGGCGGGGTGTTCTGGCATCAGTGGGGCTGGAACGGCATCGGGCTGTTCATCGGCAGCCTGCTGGCGGTGGCGTTGCTGGTGGCGGTGCACCTGAGCAAACTGCCTCCCAAATCAGTGTGAAGCATTCGCGGGTAAACCCGCTCCCACAGGTACGGCGCCGTACCTGTGGGAGCGGGTTTACCCGCGAAAGGGCCGCAGGATCAGTTGATGATCTCGACGATATCCACATCCACCTCACGGCTCATCAGGTGCTTCTCCACCTCGCCGGTCAGCTTGACCTTGGTCTTGTCGTTGAACGGCGTCGGCGGCAGGTCTTCGTCGTCGATCTCGACGGTGATGGTGCCGGTGTTGTCCTTGAACTCGTACTTGTCGTCGTTGTTGATCTTCTTGGTCACGAAGCCCTGCAGCACTACCGGGGTGTCGTCGGCGGCATCGTTGGCGGCGGCGACCGTGGTCACGGCCTGGGCGCCAGGACCGGTGTAGCCGGCGGCCAGGGCGGCGGTGCTGAACAGTGGGGCGAGGATCAGGGGCAGGTAACGGGCTTTCATGGTGATCGGGTCCTGTTTGCGTTTTGATGGGACCAGATTACCGACGATCGCTGAATTGAAACTTAATACAACAAAAAGCCCGGCACTTGGCCGGGCTTCTCGCGTTGCACACCGATTACTGGTGGTACTGCGCCGACAGCTCATGCACGGCGTTGATGAACACGCCGGCGTGCTCAGGGTCAACCTCGGGGGTAATGCCATGCCCCAGGTTGAACACATGGCCACTGCCCTTGCCATAGCTGGCGAGGATGCGCGCCACTTCCTTGCGGATCGCCTCGGGCTTGGCATACAGCACGGTCGGGTCCATGTTGCCCTGCAGCGCCACCTTGTCGCCGACGCGGCGACGGGCGTCGCCGATCTCGCAGGTCCAGTCCAGGCCCAGGGCGTCGGCACCGGCATCAGCAATGCTTTCCAGCCACATACCGCCGTTCTTGGTGAACAGGATCACCGGTATCTTGCGCCCTTCGTGCTCGCGGATCAGGCCGCTGACGATCTTGCGCATGTAGGCCAGGGAGAACTCCTGGTAGGCCGCCGCCGACAGGTTACCGCCCCAGGTGTCGAAGATCTGCACCGCCTGGGCGCCGGCGAGGATCTGGCCATTGAGGTAGCTGGTGACCGACTGGGCCAGCTTGTCCAGCAGCAGGTGCAGGGCTTCGGGGTTGTCGTAGGCCATGGCCTTGGTCTTGCGGAAGTCCTTCGACGAGCCGCCTTCGACCATGTAGGTGGCCAGGGTCCATGGGCTGCCGGAGAAGCCGATCAGCGGCACGCGGCCGTTGAGCTCGCGGCGGATGGTGCTGACCGCGTCCATCACATAGCCCAGGTCCTTCTGCGGATCGGGGATCGGCAGCGCCTCGATGTCCGCCAGGGTGCTGATGACTTTCTTGAAACGCGGGCCTTCGCCGGTCTCGAAGTACAGGCCCTGGCCCATGGCGTCGGGGATGGTGAGGATGTCCGAGAAGAGGATCGCCGCGTCCAGCGGGTAGCGGTCCAGCGGCTGCAGGGTGACCTCGCAGGCGAACTGCGGGTTCATGCACAGGCTCATGAAGTCACCGGCCTTGGCGCGGCTGGCACGGTACTCCGGCAGGTAGCGGCCGGCCTGGCGCATCATCCACACCGGGGTGACGTCTACGGGTTGCTTGAGCAGTGCACGCAGGAAACGATCGTTCTTCAGGGCAGTCATGTCGGCATCCGGAAAAAAAGTGCGGGCATTTTCTCAGACGCGGGCACAAAAGGCACGGCCATGGCCATGCGTTTTGTCTATTGGGTGCCTTGGATCAAGCGTTTTTGTATACAAAAAATGAACCTGGGGCTGCTTCGCAGCCCTTTCGCGGCACAAGGCCGCTCCTACAGGTGAATGCGATCCTCTGCAGGAGCGGCCTTGTGCCGCGAAAGGGCCGCAAAGCGGCCACGACAATCGATCAGACTTCGAGGTAGTCCAGGATCCCCTCAGCGGCCGTGCGGCCCTCGAAAATGGCCGTTACCACCAGATCCGACCCCCGCACCATGTCACCACCGGCAAACACTTTCGGGTTGCTGGTCTGGTGCTTGAACTTGCCCTTCTCCGGCGCCACCACGCGGCCCTGGCTGTCCAGCTGGATGCCATGCTGCTCGAACCACGGCGCCGGGCTCGGGCGGAAGCCGAAGGCGATCACCACGGCATCGGCCGGCAGGATCTCCTCGGAGCCCGGGATCGGCTCGGGGCTGCGGCGGCCACGGGCATCCGGCTCGCCGAGACGGGTCTCGACCACCTTCACGCCTTCGACCTTGTCCTCGCCGACGATGGCGATGGGCTGGCGGTTGTAGAGGAACTTCACGCCCTCTTCCTTGGCGTTCTTCACCTCTTTGCGCGAACCCGGCATGTTGGCTTCGTCACGGCGATAGGCGCAGGTCACGGCCTTGGCGCCCTGGCGGATCGAGGTGCGGTTGCAGTCCATCGCGGTATCGCCACCGCCCAGGACCACGACCTTCTTGCCCTGCATGTCGATGAAGTCTTCCGGCGACTTCTCGAAACCGAGGTTGCGGTTGACGTTGGCGATCAGGAAGTCCAGCGCGTCATGCACGCCCGGCAGGTCCTCGCCCGGGAAGCCGCCCTTCATGTAGGTGTAGGTGCCCATGCCCATGAACACCGCATCGTACTCGGCGAGCAGCTGCTCCATGCTGATGTCCTTGCCCACCTCGGTGTTCAGGCGGAACTCGATGCCCATGCCGGTGAAGACTTCGCGGCGATTGCTCAACACGGTCTTTTCCAGCTTGAACTCGGGGATGCCGAAGGTCAGCAGGCCGCCGATCTCGGGGTTCTTGTCGAACACCACCGGGGTCACGCCCGCGCGCACCAGCACGTCGGCGCAGCCCAGGCCAGCAGGGCCGGCACCGATGATGGCGACGCGCTTGCCGGTGGGCTTGACCTTGGACATGTCCGGGCGCCAGCCCATGGCGAAGGCGGTGTCGGTGATGTACTTCTCCACCGAGCCGATGGTCACCGCGCCGAAGCCGTCGTTCAGGGTGCAGGCCCCTTCGCACAGACGGTCCTGCGGGCACACGCGGCCGCACACTTCCGGCAGGGTGTTGGTCTGGTGCGAGAGTTCAGCCGCGGCCAGGATGTTGCCTTCGGAGACCAACTTCAACCAGTTGGGGATGAAGTTGTGCACCGGGCACTTCCATTCGCAATACGGGTTGCCGCAGCCCAGGCAGCGGTGCGCCTGCTCCACGGACTGCTGCGGCTTGAAGGGTTCGTAGATCTCGACGAACTCCTTCTTGCGCTGGCGCAGCAGTTTTTTCTTCGGGTCCTTGCGGCCCACTTCGATGAACTGGAAGTCGTTGCTCAGACGTTCAGCCATTTTTCAAACCTCTTTACCGCAGTTGCCGGCCTTGGGCCGCAAGCTGCAAGACAATCACTTGAGCAGGACGGGCCCCGCGCACGGGGCCGTCACTTGCAGCTGTTCTTACTGCGGGTTGGCACGGGTACTGGACAGCAGTTGTTTGAGATTGGCCGCCTTCGGCTTGACCAGCCAGAAGCGCCGCACGTAGTCGTCCAGGTTCTCGGAGAGCTCACGCCCCCACTCGCTGCCGGTTTCCTCCACGTACTCGCCCAGGACCCGCGCCAGATGGCTGCGGTAGGCCTCCATCGCCTCACCACTGATACGCTGGATTTCCACCAGTTCGTGGTTGAGCTTGTCGACGAAGCTATTGTCCATGTCGAGCACGTAGGCGAAGCCGCCCGTCATGCCAGAACCGAAGTTGTAACCGGTCTTGCCCAGGACGCAGACAAAGCCGCCGGTCATGTATTCACAGCAGTGATCGCCGGTGCCCTCTACAACAGCGTGGGCGCCGGAGTTACGCACAGCGAAGCGCTCGCCCGCGGTGCCGGCGGCGAACAGCTTGCCGCCGGTGGCACCGTACAGGCAGGTGTTGCCGACAATGGCGCTGTGCTGGGTTTCGAATGGGCTGCCGGCAGGCGGCACGATGGTCAGCTTGCCACCGGTCATGCCCTTGCCGACGTAGTCGTTGGCATCGCCTTCCAGGTGCAGGTTCAGGCCACCGGCGTTCCACACGCCGAAGCTCTGGCCCGCGGTGCCCTTGAAGCGGAAGGTGATCGGCGCTGCAGCCATGCCCTGGTTGCCGTGCAGCCTGGCGATTTCGCCGGAGATGCGCGCACCGATGGAGCGGTCGCAGTTGCAGATGTCGAGGCTGAACTCGCCACCGGCCTGATCGCGGATCGCCGGCAAGGCCATGGCGACCATCTTCTCGGCCAGTTCGCCCTGGTCGAACGGCGGGTTCTTGTCGACTTCGCAGAACTGCGGCTTGTCGGCCGGGATGTGCGAGCTGCCCAGCAGCGGCGACAGGTCAAGGTGATGCTGGCGCTCGGTGTCGCCCGGCAGCACGTCGAGCAGGTCGGTGCGACCGATCAGCTCGCCCAGGCTGCGCACGCCGAGCTTGGCCAGCCACTCGCGAGTCTCTTCGGCGACGAAGGTGAAGAAGTTGATCACCATGTCGACGGTGCCGATGTAGTGATCCTTGCGCAGCTTGTCATTCTGCGTGGCGACGCCCGTGGCGCAGTTGTTCAGGTGGCAGATGCGCAGGTACTTGCAGCCCAGGGCGATCATCGGCGCGGTGCCGAAGCCGAAGCTCTCGGCGCCGAGGATGGCGGCCTTGATCACGTCCAGGCCGGTTTTCAGGCCACCGTCGGTCTGTACCCGCACCTTGCCGCGCAGGTCATTGCCACGCAGGGTCTGATGGGTTTCGGCCAGGCCCAGTTCCCACGGGGCGCCGGCGTATTTGATCGAGGTCAGCGGCGAAGCACCGGTACCACCGTCATAACCCGAGATGGTGATCAGGTCGGCATAGGCCTTGGCCACGCCGGCGGCGATGGTGCCGACGCCAGCTTCGGCGACCAGCTTGACCGAGACCAGCGCCTGCGGGTTGACCTGCTTGAGGTCGAAGATCAGCTGGGACAGGTCTTCGATCGAGTAGATGTCGTGGTGCGGCGGTGGCGAGATCAGAGTCACGCCTGGTACGGCGTAGCGCAGCTTGGCGATCAGGCCGTTGACCTTGCCGCCTGGCAGCTGGCCACCCTCGCCGGGCTTGGCGCCCTGGGCGACCTTGATCTGCAGCACTTCGGCGTTGACCAGGTACTCCGGCGTCACACCGAATCGGCCGGTGGCCACTTGCTTGATCTTCGAGCTCTTGATGGTGCCGTAGCGGGCCGGGTCTTCGCCGCCCTCGCCAGAGTTGGAGCGCGCGCCCAGACGGTTCATCGCCTCGGCCAGGGCCTCGTGTGCCTCCGGCGACAGGGCACCGAGCGAGATACCGGCAGAGTCGAAGCGTTTGAGGATCGCCTCCAGCGGCTCGATCTGGTCCAGTGCCAACGGCTGGTCGGCCACCTTGACCTTGAGCAGGTCGCGGATCATCGACACCGGGCGCTGGTCGACCAGCGTGGTGTATTCCTTGAACTTGGCATAGTCGCCCTGCTGCACGGCGGCCTGCAGGGTGTTCACCACGTCGGGGTTGTAGGCGTGGTATTCGCCACCATGGACGAACTTCAGCAGGCCGCCCTGCTGGATCGGCTTGCGTGCGCTCCAGGCTTCGGCGGCCAGCAGTTTCTGGTCGCTTTCCAGGTCGGCGAAACGGGCACCCTTGATACGGCTCGGCACGCCGCGGAAGCTCAGGCCGACCACTTCCTCGGACAGGCCGATCGCTTCGAACAACTGCGCGCCACGGTACGAGGCGATGGTGGAGATACCCATCTTCGACAGGATCTTCAGCAGGCCCTTGGAGATACCCTTGCGGTAGTACTTGAAGACTTCGTCCAGGTCGCCCAGTACTTCGCCGGTGCGGATCAGGTCGGCCAGCACTTCATAGGCAAGGTACGGATAGACGGCCGAGGCGCCGAAGCCCAGCAGCACGGCGAAGTGGTGCGGGTCTCGGGCGGTGGCGGTCTCGACCAGGATGTTGCTGTCGCAGCGCAGGCCCTGCTCGGTCAGGCGGTGGTGCACCGCACCGACCGCCAGCGAGGCATGCACCGGCAGCTTGCCTGGGGCGATGTAGCGGTCGCTCAGCACCAGCTGGGTCTTGCCGCCGCGCACGGCTTCCTCGGCCTGGTCGGCGATGTTGCGAATCGCCGCTTCCAGGCCGACGCTCTCTTCATAGTTGAGGTCGATCAGCTGGCGGTCGAAACCTTCGCGTTCCAGGTTCATCAGCGAACGCCACTTGGCGGGCGAGATGACCGGCGAGCTGAGGATCACCCGCGAGGCGTGCTCGGGGGACTCCTGGAAGATGTTGCGCTCGGCGCCCAGGCAGATTTCCAGGGACATGACGATCGCTTCGCGCAGCGGGTCGATCGGCGGGTTGGTCACCTGGGCGAATTGTTGGCGGAAGAAGTCGTACGGCGAGCGCACGCGCTGCGACAGCACGGCCATCGGCGTGTCGTCGCCCATCGAGCCGACCGCTTCCTGGCCTTGTTCGCCGAGCGGGCGCAGCACCTGGTCACGCTCCTCGAAGGTGACCTGGAACATCTTCATGTACTGCTTGAGTTGGTCGGCGTCGTAGCTGGCCACGCCCTGGTCGTCGCTCAGGGTCGCCTGGATGCGTGTGGCGTGCTGGCGCAGCCAGCGCTTGTACGGGTGGCGCGACTTCAGGCGGTTGTCGATGGCGTCGGTGTCGAGGATCTGCCCGGTCTCGGTGTCCACGGCGAGAATCTGGCCTGGGCCGACACGGCCCTTGGCCAGGACTTCCTCGGGCTGGTAGCCCCACACGCCGATTTCCGAGGCGATGGTGATGTAGCCATTGGTGGTGGTCACCCAGCGCGCCGGGCGCAGGCCGTTACGGTCGAGCAGGCACACCGCGTGGCGGCCTTCGGTCATGACGATGCCGGCCGGGCCGTCCCACGGCTCCATGTGCATGGAGTTGTATTCGTAGAAGGCGCGCAGGTCGGCGTCCATGGTCTCGACGTTCTGCCAGGCCGGTGGTACCAGCATGCGCACGCCGCGGAACAGGTCGATGCCGCCGGTGACCATCAGCTCCAGCATGTTGTCCATGCTCGAGGAGTCGGAACCGACACGGTTGACCAGCGGGCCAAGCTCTTCGAGATCGGGGATCAGGTCGTTGGCGAACTTGGTGCGTCGGGCCATGGCCCAGTTGCGGTTGCCGGTGATGGTGTTGATCTCGCCGTTGTGGGCGAGGAAGCGGAAGGGCTGGGCCAGCGGCCACTTCGGCAGGGTGTTGGTAGAGAAGCGCTGGTGGAACACGCAGATCGCGGTCTGCAGGCGCTCATCGCCCAGGTCCGGATAGAACGCCGCGAGATCGCGCGGCATCATCAGGCCTTTGTAGATGATGGTCTTGTGCGAGAAGCTGCAGATGTAGTGGTCGGTGTCGTGGGCGTTGGCCACGGACGAACGGCGACGGGCACTGAACAGCTTGATGGCGAATTCCTGGTCACTCAGGCCTTCGCCGCCGATGAACACCTGCTCGATCTGCGGCAGGCGCTCCAGGGCCAGGCGGCCGAGGACGCGGGTGTCGATCGGCACCTTGCGCCAGCCGACCAGCTTGAGGCCGGCGTTGACGATCTCGCGGTCCATGTTGGCGCGGGCGGCCTGGGCTTTGACCGGGTCCTGGTTGAAGAACACCATGCCGACGGCGTACTGCCTGGGCAGCTCGACGGCGAAGTGCTCCTGGGCCACGGCACGCAGGAATTGATCGGGCTTCTGCATGAGCAGACCGCAACCGTCACCGGTCTTGCCGTCGGCGTTGATGCCGCCGCGGTGGGTCATGCAGGTCAGCGCCTGCATGGCGGTTTGCAGAAGGTGGTGACTCGGCTGCCCCGTCATATGGGCGATCAGGCCGAAACCACAGTTGTCCTTGAATTCTTCGGGATGGTACAGACCTGTTTTCATAGACACTTTCTCACCAGGTTCACCTCTCAACCGGAGGCAAATCTCTTTTTTAACAACCACTTACCATCCACGCCGATCAAACGCCAGCTTTTTTGCGGTGGTCATGGAAAACCATTGTTGCACAGCGACAGCGATGCCCACAAATTTTCATGTCTCACCATTGAAAATTTATGTCGCAATTTTGAATGTTTTTGCGCCATGCGCCGTGATAGCGGCTAGGCTGGAGTCTGAAGCGTTTCAGCCATGACTGCAACACAGGGCTTGTGGCCGGCAGTCTGGGACAGAAAAGCCTGCCGCGCTCGGGCGCAGCAGGCTGATCGAAAGCTAGAAGTCGCTCAGCAACTGGGCGGCGGGGTGGTGCCGCCCGGAAGGTATCAGCGGGCCGTGGCCAGCTCTTGTTGGACGCTGCCGACGGTACGTGGCCAAGGTTTACCAGCCTGGACCTTGGCTGGCAAGTTCTTGATTGCCGCAGCGGCGGCGTCGCGGCTGGCGAAGTTGCCGTAGGTGACGACAAACAGCGGCTTGCCCTGCAGGTTTTTCTTGAAGTAGCGATAGTCGCCACCCTGCGCCTTGACGAACGACTGGGCCGACGCCTCGGAGCTGGTGCCGAAGATCTGCACCACGTAATTGCCCGGTTTCTGGCCGGCATACCAGCTGCTGTTACCGGCGCCGCCCGCGGCTGGTTTCTCGACAGGTTTAGCGGCGGGCTTGGCGCTGGCGACCTGGGTCGGAGCCGGAGTCGGCTTTGCAGGTGCAACCGGTTTTGCCGGCTGGGTTGCGACAGGCTTCGACGCAGGCGCAACCGGCTGAACCGGAGCGGTGGTCACCGGCTGGGCAGGGGCCGGTGCCGGGCTGGCGGTGGCACCTTGTGGCGGCGCGATGGTGGTCACGGTCGGCGGCACGGCGGCCGACGGCGCGGCAGGCTGCAGGGCGGTATCGCCCGCTGGCCCACCCTCTTCGCCTTCGCCCATGCCGGCGGCCTGGGCCAGCGGCTCACGCATCACCGGCTGCGACTGGCCGACCAGCGGCAGCGGCATTGGCTGCGAGGAACCGGAGAACTCGATGGCGGGCGCGCCGCCGTTCGCACCCTGTCCGAGCGGCAGCTGGGCCTGGGCGGCCGGTGCCTCGGTCGGGGCCTTGTCACCCTTCTTGGGCATCAGGACCGCCGCGCCAACGGCGACCACGACCACAGCGGACAACGCGAGCACGTGTTTCTTAGGCATTTTGAACCCCATGGATGGTCGCTTGACCGTGGTACGGCTGGCGATCATGGCTTCGATCAAGGTATCGCGGGCAACCTGGTTGATGTTCCCAGGCCAACCGTCGGAGTTTTCGTGGATGTCGACGATCTGCTCGGCGCTGAACACCTCGATGCCCCGGCCGGCGCCCTCCAGGCGCTGCTCCAGGTACTCGCGGGTCTCTTCCTCGCTGTACGGGGCCAACTCGATGACATGGAAGCGCTCGCCATCGGTATTGAGTTCTTCCAGCCCGGCAATCAGCGAAGGCTCGCCGAACAGGAACACATGCGGGCGCCCTTCGGCCACGCCTGCCGCCAACTCCAGCAACGCTTGGAGTGCCGACTCGTCGAGTTGTTCCGCATCGTCCACCAGCAGATAGACTTCCTGGCCGGTCAGCGCCAGCTGCACTACCTGCGACAGGATCGCCTGCACCTCCGGTTGCGCCACGTTCAGCGACTGCGCCACCTGGCCCAGCACGCTGGCTGCGTCACTGGCGCCACGGGCGGACACCACCACGCTCTGCACCGACTGCTTGTTGGTGCTGGCCACCAGGGCCTGGCGCAGCAGGGTCTTGCCGCTGCCCACCGGGCCGCTGACCACCAGCATCAGCTGGCTGTAGCGCGCCAGGTGGTGCAGCTGGCCGAGCACGGGTTTGCGCTGGGCGGGGAAGAACTTGAAGCCGGGCACTCGCGGTGCGAACGGATCGTGGCTCAACTGGTAATGGTCGAGGAACGCCTCATCGGCATGCAGACTGGTCATTGCGTTGTCACAACCTCAAAGCTGGGCCACGATCGCGCGGTAATCCGCCGCCAGGGTGGCCTGTAGAATCTCTGTCGAATAGTCGTCGGTGACGACGGCCTCGCCCAGCTGGCGCAACAGCACCAGGCGCAGGCGCCCGTCGAGCACTTTCTTGTCGACCGCCATGTGCTCCATGAAATGCGCCGGGGTCATTTCCTGTGGTGGCACCACCGGCAATCCTGCGTCCTGCAGCAGGCGAATTCCGCGATCACGCGCCGGCTGGTCGATCCAGCCCAGGCGCATGGACATTTCCAGGGCCATGACCGTACCCGCCGCCACGGCTTCGCCGTGCAGCCAGACGCCATAGCCCATGTGTGTTTCGATGGCATGGCCGAAGGTATGGCCAAGGTTGAGCGTGGCACGCACGCCCGATTCGCGCTCGTCGGCGCCGACCACGGCGGCCTTGGCCGCGCAGGAGCGGCGGATGGCCTCGGTCAGGGCGACGCAATCCAGGGCGCGCAGCGCCTGCATATTGTCTTCGAGCCAGGCGAGGAACGGCTTGTCGCAGATCAGGCCGTACTTGATGACTTCGGCCAGGCCCGCGGACAGCTCGCGTCCGGGCAGGGTCTTCAGGCTGGTGGTGTCGATCAGCACCGCGTTGGGCTGATAGAAGGCACCCACCATGTTCTTGCCCAGCGGGTGGTTGATGCCGGTCTTGCCGCCCACCGACGAGTCCACCTGGGACAGCAGCGTGGTCGGCACCTGGATGAAGTCGACGCCGCGCTGGTAGCAGGCCGCGGCAAAGCCGGCCATGTCGCCGATCACGCCGCCCCCCAGGGCGACCACGGTGGTGCGACGGTCATGGCGGGCGGTGAGCAGCGCATCGAAGATCAGCTGCAGGGTTTCCCAGTTCTTGTGGGCCTCGCCGTCCGGCAACACCACGGGCAGCACCGAGTAGGCACCCAGGGTCTTGCTCAGGCGTTCGAGGTACAGCGGCGCGACGGTCTCGTTGGAGACGATGGCGACCTGCCGTCCGGCAATGTGCGGCGCCAGCAGCTCGGGCTGGTCCAGCAGGCCTTCGCCAATGTAGATCGGGTAGCTACGTTCGCCCAGGTCGACCTTTAGTGTCTGCATGTATCCCCACAATGTGCTTGGACGCGCGGCGGTGCGGCCCCGCGCGGTGACGTTCAACCCCGTCTCGGCGTTGGTCGCCGAGGATAGACCCCGCTCAGCGGGGCGGCAACTTCTGCAGGCGCTCGAGAATGTCGAGCACCACCATGCGTGGTGGCCGTTCGTCGGTTTCCACCACCAGGTCAGCGATTTCGCGATAAAGCGGGTCGCGTGTCTCCAGCAGGGCGCGCAACGTGGCTTCCGGGTTGGCGGTGCGCAACAGCGGCCGGTTGCGATCACGTGAGGTACGCCCCACCTGCTGCTCCACCGAGGCGTGCAGGTAGACCACCCGCCCGCCGGCACGCAGCGCCGCACGGTTGGCGTCGCGCATCACCGCGCCGCCGCCGGTGGCCAGGACCACGCCATCGAGCGCGCTGAGCTCGGCGATCATCGCCTGCTCGCGGTCACGAAAGCCCGGTTCGCCTTCCTTGTCGAAGATCCACGGGATGTTGGCGCCGGTTCGCAGTTCGATTTCCTTGTCGGAATCCTTGAACAGCAGGCGCAGCTCTTTGGCCAACAGGCGCCCGATGGTGCTTTTACCAGCGCCCATGGGCCCCACAAGTATCAAATTTCGCACAGAATCAACGACTCACAGCAATCGCCTGGTCACTCATGATACGCGGAGTCAGGAAGACCAGCAGCTCGGATTTTTTCTCTTGTAATGCATCGCGTCGAAACAGCCGTCCAACATACGGCAGATCGCCGAAAAATGGCACCTTGTCGACCACTTTGTTCTGCGACGTCGAGTACACGCCACCAATCACAATGGTCTGCCCATCGGTTACCCGCACCTTGGCGTTGACCTCGTTCTTGCGAATCGGCGGCACATCGTTGAGGGCATTGATGAAGTCCGGCTCGTCCTTGGTCACCCGCACCGCCATGATCACCTTGCCGTCCGGCGTGATCTGCGGGGTCACCTCCAGCGACAGGGACGCCTCGCGGAAGGAAACCGACGTGGCGCCGCTGCGGGTGGTTTCCTGGTAGGGCACTTCGGTGCCCTTGAGGATGCGCGCGGTTTCCTTGTCGGCCGTGACCACCTTGGGCTGGGAGATGATCTCGCCATTGCCGCTTTTTTCCATGGCGCTGAGCTCCAGGTCGAGCAGGATATCGCTGCGCAGCAGCCCCACCCCGAGCCCGGCACCGGCCCGCTCGACCCCGAGGTCGACGAACAGGTTGCTGCCCAGCCGGCGCTCCGCGCCATACAGCGGTCCACCCCAGCGCACGCCCAAGGCCTTATCGTAATCGACATTGGCCTCGACGATCCGTGCCTCGATCATGACCTGGCGCACCGGCACATCCAGCTGTGTGACCAGCCTGCGCAGTTCGGCGAGCCGGGCGGCAGGCTGGGTGGCGACCAGTGTATTGGTGCGTGCATCCACACTGAGGCTGCCACGCCCGGCCAGGGCACCGTCGTCAGCCAGGCTCGCCAGCAACAGCTCCGCCAGCTCGCCGGCCTTGGCATGGAACACAGGGATCAATTCACGCTGCAGGGGCTCCAGCAATACCTCCTGACGCATGCCCTGGGCTTGCCCGGCGAGTTCGGCCAGGGGAGCGACCAGCAGCACATTCCCCTCCTGGCGCCTGCCCAGCCCCTTGCTGCGCAACACCAGGTCAAGCGCCTGGCCCCAGGGCACATCCTCCAGACGCAGGCTTATCCGCCCCTGCACCGAATCGCCGGCCACCAGGTTGATGCCCGCGTGGTCGGCCATGACCTGGAGCACCGAACGCAGTTCGACATCCTGGAAGTTGAGCGACATCGGCTCACCCTGAAACGTCTCGGCCTGCGCCATCTGCAGCCCCAGCATCAATAGCGCGCCGCTCCACCCTCTCGTCGGTCTCATCCCTGACCTCTCCTTGCACATGCTTTCCAAGAACCAGATACCTGGGGCGCGCCTGCCAGCGCCCATCGATGTAGAACCGCTCGTGGACCTCCACCCGGTCGAATTCGATGGCTACCACGACACCCCCTTCGAGCCCCAACCGCTCGCCCTGCGCAATCCGATACAGGCGACCTCCCGAGCGCAGCAAGGCCTGTCGCCACCCTGCCCGCGATAGGCTGCCGACCATCTCCAGCCGTGCCAAAGGAACATGCGCCAGGTCACCGCCCTCTCTGGGAGGCGACCAGGCCCGGAACGGATCGAATGCCGTCTTCTTCGACAAGATTGCCTGGGCCGGCTCATCCGCCAATGACGCCGGGACCGGCAGCTCTTCTCCGGGGTGGTAGGCATGTAGTCGTAGCTGAGCATCAACTCGCCCAATCCCCTCATCCTTCAGGGCCAGCCTGAGCCGCTCCACGCTCAACAGACGCAATTGCCGCAGCCATTGCTCCAGCCACAGGCGCAGCGCCGGATACTGTCCCGACACCGCGATTTCCAGCGGTTGCACCCGATACACTGAAGCCTGCTGTGCCTCCTTCACTTCGACTCGCTCGAATACCAGGCCATGCTCATGCCCCGATAACGCCAGCTGATCGAGCAGCTCGCTCATGCCCTCTCCCGCGGCCAGCCGCCATCGTGCCGCCTGCAAAAGCACCCGTGCGTGCTCGAGCGCCTGCTGCTCGACACCCAGTTCGACGAGGCGCGCCCCGCGCTCCTCCAGTTCGTCCTGTAGCTGGAGCTGCAGTCGGACAGACTCGACATGCCCCTGAACCGGATCACGCAGACGAACCAGGTAGCCCACGCCAGTAACCATGAGCACGAGCGACAGGCACACCATGGCCCTCACCACTCCCGACCGGCCAGCCAACGCCTGCCAGTCAAGGGGCCAGAGGCGGTTCACGACTCGCCCGCCAGCAATCGCGCCGCCAGCAGGAACTCGTCCCCCTGGACATGGCGCCTGAGGTGAACGAGCTCGAGGTTCCGCACCATGCCCACTTGCTCCAGATCGCGCATGAACCGGGCGACCACCGACGCGGAGGCCGCCAGGCCGCCCAGGCGCAGGCGCCCCGCCTCAACATCCACTTCCGTCAAGCGAGCGCCTTCTGGCAGGGCCTGCTCAAGGGCGAGGAACAGGCCGGGCATCTGCGATCGCCCGGCGTCCAGTGCGGACACTGCGGCATGCTCGGCCTGCAACGCCGCCCGCCTGCCGCGCAGCTGATCGACCTGCCTCAAGGTGGCATCGAGCCGCTCAAGCTCCGCCTGATGCGAGGCGACGACCAGTGATTGCCTGGCCAGACGCGACCGCGCCATCTGATCGAGCCATATGACCCCGCACAGTGCCACTACCAGGGCGACAACCAGCATGATCTGAAATCGTCGCACAACCCTGGCCCTACGCTGCTCGCGCCAAGGCATCAGGTTCAGTCTCGCCATCATGCCCGGCCTCCCATGGCCAGCCCGCAGGCCAGGACCATCGAAGCTGCGCGCAGGCCATCCCTCTCCAGCAGGCCGGCCAGAGGGAGTGGGCAACCCACCTGGCATTTCACACCCAAGTGCTCTCGCAAATACGCCGCCCGGTCCTCATCAGCAGCGCAGCCGAACAGGACAACTTCCTCTACGGGCGCCCGTTCACCCAACCGCCAGAGATCATCGACAGCCTCACTCCATTGCGCCGGCGAGCCCAGGGCGAGCCGCTGTCGTTGCGGCGCGGGGCTGCCGTGCCAGCGGTGCATGACCACTTCGCCCGGCTCCAATTGCAGCAGTACCGCTCCACGAGCCGGCACCTCAGGCAGCAATGCTCGCCGTAGCGCGAAGCTGTCTACCTCCACGGCCTCAAGCTGCAATCCGGCCCTGGCGAACACCCGCTCCAGCGGATCGAGCTGGCTTTGCCGGCAGGCCACTACCAGTACCTCGAACTGTCCGGGATCGTCAGCGCATGCACCCTGCACCCAGAAGTCCAGGGCGAGATCCTCCAGCGGAAAAGGGAACAGCTGTTCGGCCTGAACCAGCACGGCGGCCTCGACATCAAGGTCGGTCAGCCCGGCAGCTACCCGGCACACCTTGCAGATCACCTGGGAGGCGGGCAATGCCAGGGCGATCCGGAACTGCCTCGTCCGACATTGATCATGGGCCCGCCGCAATCCCATGACCAACCGCTCTGCCTCGTCGGATGCGGCGCTGTCAGGCAGCGCAGGCTCGAAGCGCTCCTGCGCCCAGCCCTGCACACGCCAACCGCCGCGCTGGCGGTGCAGATGCAGCATTCGTATGGAGTCGGAGGCAATTTCCACCCCCAGCAGCGAACCGGTGTCCCTACCAAAGCGTCCAAGCATGGCTGTTTCTTCCTGGTCATCGGCAGCCCGCGCCGTTGCGGCGCGAGCGCTCGTCCCGCGTCCCGGGCGGTCACCCGGCGGGACGAAAAATGCTTATAATGGCCAGCGTTTTTCTGTCCGCCGGCCCCGCGCGCAATCCACTCCTCAACCTGGACACCCAAAAGCCTTGATACGTCTGCTGAAGTTCTTCTGGTGGTCTCTCGTCGCCGTCATCTGCGCGCTCGTGCTCGGTGTGAGCGGTGCGTTTCTGTATCTTAGCCCCAGCCTGCCCTCGGTCGACTCGCTCAGAAGCGTCCAGTTGCAAATCCCCCTGAGGGTGTACAGCAGCGACGGCAAGCTGATTGCCGAGTTCGGCGAAATGCGGCGCTCGCCGATCAAGTTCCAGGAAATTCCCCCACAGTTCATCCAGGCGCTTCTGTCCGCCGAAGACGACAATTTCCTCAACCATTACGGGGTCGATCCGAGCAGCCTGATGCGCGCGGCATCGCAGTTGCTCAAGTCCGGGCATATCCAGACCGGCGGCAGCACCATCACCATGCAGGTGGCGAAGAACTTCTTCCTCAGCAGCGAGCGCAGCTTCTCGCGCAAGACCAACGAGATCCTGCTGGCCCTGCAGATCGAACGCGAGCTGACCAAGGACGAGATCCTCGAGCTCTACGTCAACAAGATCTACCTCGGCAACCGCGCCTATGGCATCGATGCCGCAGCGCAGGTGTACTACGGCAAGTCGATCCGCGACGTGAGCCTGGCGCAGATGGCGATGATCGCCGGCCTGCCCAAGGCGCCATCGCGCTTCAACCCGCTGGCCAACCCGGTACGCGCCAAGGAGCGCCGCGACTGGATCCTCGGGCGCATGTACAAGCTCGGCAAGATCGACGAAGCCAGCTACCAGGCGGCCCTGGCCGAACCGCTGAACGCCAGCTACCACGTGCCGACTCCGGAGGTGAACGCCCCCTACGTCGCCGAGATGGCCCGCGCCGAGATGGTCGGCCGCTACGGCAGCGACGCCTATACCGAAGGCTTCCGCGTCACCACCACGGTCCCGAGCGACATGCAGCAGATGGCCAACAGCGCGGTGCTCAACGGCCTCAGCGAGTACGACGAGCGCCACGGTTACCGCGGCCCCGAGGCACGCTTCCCGGGCAAGACGCGCGCGGCCTGGTTGCAGGAGCTGGGCAAGCAGCGCACCCTCGGCGGCCTGGAGCCGGCCATCGTCACCCAGGTCGAGAAGACCGGCCTGAAGGTGATGAGTCGCGGCGGCCTGGAAGAGAATGTGGCCTGGGACACCATGAAATGGGCGCGCCCGTACCTCAACAGCAACTCGCAGGGGCGCTCGCCGCAGTCGCCGGCCGACGTGGCTCAGGTCGGCGACCTGGTACGCCTGCAGCGCCTGGAGGATGGCAAGCTCAAGTTCAGCCAGGTGCCCGGCGCCCAGAGTGCCCTGGTCACCCTCGACCCGTACAACGGCGCCATCCGCGCCCTGGTCGGTGGTTTCTCCTTCGAACAGAGCAACTACAACCGCGCCATGCAGGCCAAGCGCCAGCCGGGTTCGAGCTTCAAGCCCTTCGTCTACAGCGCCGCGCTGGACAACGGCTACACCGCCGCCAGCCTGGTCAACGACGCGCCGATCGTGTTCGTCGACGAGTACCTGGACAAGGTCTGGCGCCCAAAGAACGACACCAATACCTTCCTTGGCCCGATCCGCATGCGCGAGGCGCTGTACAAGTCGCGCAACCTGGTCTCGATCCGCCTGCTGCAGGCCATGGGCGTGGACCGCACCATCGACTACATCGCCAAGTTCGGTTTCAACAAGCAGGACCTGCCGCGCAACCTGTCGCTGGCACTGGGCACCGCGACCCTGACGCCGATGGAGATCGCCACCGGCTGGAGCACCTTCGCCAACGGCGGCTACAAGATCAGCCCCTACCTGATCGAGCGCGTCGAAAGCCGCAACGGCGAAACCCTGTTCACCGCCAACCCGGCACGGGTGCCCCAGGGCAGCCAGGACCAGGCCGGCCTCGCCGCCCCCGAGCAGGCGATCAGCGTCGCGCCGATGCCGGGCGAAGCACCGTCGACCCTTGGCCAGGTCGCCCCGGCACCACAGGTACCCGCCGTGGCCGAGCAGATCATCGACGGCCGCACCTCGTACATTCTCACCAGCATGCTGCAGGATGTGATCAAGCGCGGCACCGGCCGTCGCGCCCTGGCCCTCGGCCGTGCGGACCTGGCGGGCAAGACCGGTACCACCAACGAGTCCAAGGACGCCTGGTTCTCCGGCTACAACGCCGACTACGTCACCACCGTCTGGGTCGGCTTCGACCAGCCGGAAACCCTGGGCCGACGCGAGTACGGCGGCACCGTGGCGCTGCCGATCTGGATGAGCTTCATGGGTGCGGCGCTGAAGGACAAGCCTGAGCACGCCCCGGCCGAACCTGAAGGCATTCTCAGCCTGCGCGTCGACCCGGTCAGCGGCCGCGCCGCCACGCCGGGCACGCCGAATGCCTACTTCGAACTGTTCAAGGCCGAGGACTCGCCACCGTCCGTGGACGAGCTGGGCAATGGCGCGGCACCTGGCAGCCCGCTGCCGGCGGACGAAGCGGCGCCGATGGACCTGTTCTGACCAGGTAAACGACAAACCTCAAAGGCAACTTCGATCCTGTGGGAGCGGGTTTACCCGCGAAGGCTTCAGCGAAGCCAACGATGCTTTCGCGGGTAAACCCGCTCCCACAATGGCTTCGGTGAATCCAAAAGCAAACAAAAAGCCCCGACTCTCACGAGCCGGGGCTTTTTCATGACGCTACGACCGGATCAGCCGTTGAACACGTCATCCACGCTTTTCAGCGGGTAGTGCTTCGGATACGGCAGGGTAGCCACGCCGGATTCGATGGCGGCCTTGGCCACGGCATCGGAAACCACGGTGATCAGGCGAGCATCCAGCGGCTTCGGAATGATGTACTCACGACCGAACTCCAGGGCCTGCACGCCGTAGGCGTCGCAGACTTCCTTCGGTACCGGCAGTTTGGCCAGGTCCTTCAGGGCGACGGCGGCGGCAATTTTCATTTCTTCGTTGATGCGCTTGGCGCGAACGTCCAGGGCACCGCGGAAGATGAACGGGAAGCCCAGTACGTTGTTGACCTGGTTCGGGTAGTCGGAACGACCGGTGGCCATGATCACGTCGCTGCGGGTGGCGTGAGCCAGTTCCGGGGCAATTTCCGGGTCCGGGTTCGAGCAGGCGAACACGATCGGGTTGGCGGCCATCGACTTCAGGCCTTCGGCGCTCAGCAGGTTCGGACCGGACAGACCGACGAACACATCAGCGCCATCCAGGGCATCGGCCAGGGTGCGCTTGTCGGTGGCGTGGGCGAACTGGGCCTTGTACTGGTTCAGGTCGTCGCGGCCAGCGTGGATCACGCCGCTGCGGTCGATCATGAAGATGTTCTCGACCTTGGCACCCATGCTCACCAGCAGCTTCATGCAGGAGATGGCGGCGGCGCCGGCGCCCAGGCAGACGATCTTCGCCTCCTCGAGCTTCTTGCCGGCGATTTCCAGGGCGTTGATCATGCCCGCGGCGGTAACGATGGCGGTACCGTGCTGGTCATCGTGGAACACGGGAATGTCGCACTGCTCGATCAGGGTGCGCTCGATCTCGAAGCACTCAGGTGCCTTGATGTCTTCCAGGTTGATGCCGCCGAAGGTGATGGAGATGCGGCGAACGGTGTCGATGAAGGCCTGTGGGCTCTCCGACTCGACTTCGATATCGAACACGTCGATACCGGCGAAACGTTTGAACAGAACACCTTTGCCTTCCATCACCGGCTTGGAGGCCAGCGGGCCGAGGTCGCCCAGACCGAGGATGGCGGTGCCATCGGAGATCACCGCAACCAGGTTGCCCTTGCCGGTGTACTTGTAGGCCAGCTCCGGATCACGGCCGATCTCGCGCACGGGTTCGGCGACGCCTGGGCTGTAGGCCAGGGCGAGGTCACGGGCGGTGGCGGTGGGCTTGGAGAGCTCGACGCTCAGTTTCCCCGGACGGGGCTGGGCGTGGTATTCGAGAGCGGCGGTTTTCAGGTCTGACATGATGGGCATTCCGCTGTTTACTGTTCTGACGGACCGCCGAGGATACGCAAAGAGCCGGGGGGCGACAAGACTGCCCGGTCACTATGTGTCAAGGCCTTTGGCCTACGACTTTACGCTATAACCCACGGGGCTTACGGAAGCCAGTGTGTACAATCCAGCATAAGAATGTCTACAACTATTTAGCCTGGAACAGTCGCCAGCATGCTCGGATCGGTCAATGGCAACAGCCAGCGTCGCTGCCCAGGCTTGAGCCCGCCCTTGCGGGATCGATCCAGCACCCAGCCACGCGCCTCGACCTGGCGTCCCTTGAGGTTAGCGAAGAAGCTGGCGGGAAAGCGCTGCTGCAGACGAGCGGGGATCTGCAGCACTACCGCATCGTCGAGCTCCAGCCAGATACCGCCGCGGTTGCGCTCGATACCCTTGATCTGGCCGCCGATCACGGCAAAACCGGACTGCCTGACATCCCCCGCACGTACAACCGGCGACTGTCGCCACAACCCGGTTCCGGCGTTGCGCGCCTGCTGCTCGGCCTGTTGCTGACAGGCCGACAAGGCCACGTTGGGGGCGATGGCAACCCGGTAGCCGAGGCCTTCGCTGAGCAGTTGTGCTTCGAGATTGTCGCCAGTACGGCTATAAATGTGCGCCAGGGTACGACCGTACTTGTCCCTGGGCTCTTCGCCCGGGACCAGGCCGACGCGGCCATCGCTGGCCTCGACCAGCGCCTGCAGACGCCGCTTCGCTGCCTCGGCGTAGGGCTCGCTGGTGCGGCCCTTGCGACCGATCTCGGGCGCATTGATGCCGATCAACCGCACATTGCGCCCGTCACTCAGGCGCAGGGTATCGCCATCGACCACCTGGCGCACCGTCACCTGCTGCGGCTGCTCGGACAACGGACAGAACGCCAGGGCCGGAAAATGCCAGATCGCGCCCACAAAAAAGGCGCCCACAAGGGGCGCCTTCTTTTGCAGCAACGCGAACCTCGAAAGATTCGCCATGCGCATGATTACTTCTTGGCACCGAACATGCCGAAGCGATCGGCGAACTTCTGTACGCGACCACCGGTGTCCAGGACTTTCTGCTTACCGGTGTAGAACGGGTGGCACAGGTTGCAAACGTCGATCGCCAGGACGCTGCCCAGGGTCGAACGGGTTTCAAACTTGTTGCCGCAGCTGCAGGTGACTGCAACTACTTCGTAGTTCGGATGAATATCTGCTTTCATGGTCACTTCCTCGAGCTGCGTGCCGCCACCCAACACCTATTGTTGAATACCGCACGTAATTAGGCGGCGAATAATACCAGAGCGCGGCTGCAGCGCAAGTTGTCGCTTGCACCGACCGTCGTCTGCTAGGCTCGTCTGCTTTGTGAAACGCCCTCCAGAGACTTTCCGCGTGTCCGACGTCATCCTGCGCCTTGCCCTGCCCTCGCCCCTGCGTCGCCTGTTCGACTACCGGGCGCCCGCGAGCATGGCCCGCCAGGCGTTGACTCCAGGCATGCGCATCCGCGTGCCGTTCGGTCGCCGCGAGATGATCGGCGTGCTGGTGGAGGTCGCCACGCACAGCGAAGTCCCCGCCGACAAGCTCAAGCCGGCCAGCGCCCTGCTCGACCCGGTTTCGCCCGTGCCGCCTGCGCTGTTCAAGCTGTGCCTGTGGACAGCCCAGTACTACCAGCACAGCCTGGGCGACACCTTGAGCTGGGCCCTGCCGACCCTGCTGCGCCAGGGCGAACTGGCCGAGGCGCGCCAGGAGCGCTTCTGGCACGTCGCCCCCGGCGCACGCCTGGAGGACCCGCGCATCGCCCGCGCCCCGCGCCAGCGCGATGCCCTCAAGACCCTGTCGCAGCACCCTCACGGCGTGGCCCACAGCCTGTTGAGCAAGCTCGGCCTGAACAAGGACAGCCTCGACCTGCTGCTGGCCAAGGAACTGGTGACCGTCGAGATCCGCCGTCACCTGCCCGCCGCACGCCACGAGCACTGGCTGGCCCAGCCGGAGCTGCCGCTCAACGAGGAGCAGCGCGCGGCGTTCGAGGCGGTGCGCGCAGGCTTCGGCGCCTTCCACGCCTACCTGCTGGCCGGCGTTACCGGCAGCGGCAAGACCGAGGTCTACCTGCAGCTGATCCGCGAAACCCTCGAAGCCGGCAAGCAGGCGCTGATCCTGATCCCCGAGATCAATCTCGGCCCGCAGACCCTGCAACGCTTCGAGCAGCGCTTCAACGCCCGCATCGCCCTACTGCACTCGGCGGTGGGCGACCGCGAGCGCCTGGACGCCTGGCTGGCGGCCCGCGACGGCGACGCCGACATCATCATCGGCACCCGCTCGGCGCTGTTCACGCCAATGGAGAACCCGGGCCTGATCATCATCGACGAGGAGCACGACGGCTCCTATAAACAGCAGGAAGGCCTGCGCTACCACGCCCGCGACCTGGCCGTGGTCCGCGCCCATCAGGAGAACATCCCGATCCTGCTGGGCTCGGCCACACCGTCACTGGAAAGCCTGCACAACGCCCATAGTGGCCGCTACGGCCTGCTGCGCATGAACCAGCGCGCCGGCGGTGCCAAGGCACCACGCTTCCTGCGCCTGGATGTGCGCAGCCTGCCGCTGGACAGCGGCATCAGCGGCCCGCTGCAACAGGCTATCCGCCAGACCCTGGAGGCTGGGCAGCAGGTGCTGGTGTTCCTCAACCGCCGCGGCTTCGCCCCGACGCTGCTGTGCCATGACTGCGGCTGGCTGTCCGAATGCCCGCGCTGCGATGCGCGCATGACCGTGCACCAACGCTCTGCCGTGCTGCGCTGCCACCATTGCGGCTACGACGAACGCCTGCCGTTGCAGTGCCCACAGTGCGCCCACGTCGACCTGCGCCCGGTGGGGGCCGGTACCGAGCGTGCCGAAGAGCGGCTCAAGGTGCTGTTCCCCGACTACCCGATCCTGCGCGTGGACCGCGACAGCACCTCGCGCAAGGACGCCATGCACAACCTGTTCGCCACCATCCAGCGCGGCCAGCCGAGCATCCTGGTGGGCACCCAGATGCTAGCCAAGGGGCACCACTTCCCCCGCGTCACCCTGGTGGCGATTCTCGATGCCGACGGCGGACTGTTCTCCGGCGACTTCCGCGCCAGCGAGCGCATGGCCCAGCTGATCGTCCAGGTCGCCGGTCGCGCCGGACGCGCCGAGGAACCGGGCAAGGTCATCGTGCAGACCCACCTGGCCGACCATCCGCTGCTGGTGCAATTGACCGAGCAGGGCTACTTCGCCTTCGCCGAGCAGGCCCTGAGCGAACGTCGCGCCGCCGGCCTGCCGCCGTTCGCCCACCTGGCCCTGCTGCGTGCGGATGCGCACAAGCCGGGCCAGGCCGAGAGCTTCCTCGACGAAGCCTGCGCCGCCGCCGAGCGGGTCATGGCCGAACAGGGCCTGCACGGCATCGAGCTGCTGGGGCCGGTCCCGGCGCCCATGGAACGACGGGCGGGCCGCTTCCGCGCGCAACTATTGCTCCAGGCCAATGCCCGGGCTCAGTTGCATCGACTGATCAGTGCCTGGTTGCTAGTGTTGGAGCAGATGCCATCGGGGCGGCAGGTGCGCTGGTCGCTGGATGTCGATCCGGTGGACCTGTACTGAGAGATTGAACGGTCCGTGGGGGGGGGGGGGGGGGGGGGGGGCGGGGGGGGCGGGGGGGGGGCGGGGGGGGGGGGGGGCGGGCGCCCCCCGCGATGAGCC
>NZ_JAQMYQ010000014.1:0-118352 GCF_028369275.1 Mitsuaria sp. RG | reverse complement strand
ATCAAGATCAAGATCAAGATCAAGATCAAGATCAAGATCAAGATCAAGATCAAGATCAAGATCAAGAGATGCGAAGTTGGAGGTTAGATAATTGGGAATATGTTGACTGCCTGCGATGGCAACCGAGAGATTGGAAACAGACTTGAATGACCATAATACGCCATCCAAGCCTGCTCGGTTTCAGGACGCCATGAACATCCCGAAACCGAACTGGATCAAATCAGGCCTGCCGCGCTTTTTTCATCCGGAACGCCACCCACAACACAGCAATCCACGCCGGAATCAACATCACCGAAATGCGAATCGGCGGGGTCAGGTACATCACCACCAGGATCAGCACGATGAACGCCAGGCACAGGTAGTTGGTCAGCGGATGCCCCAGGCTACGGTAAAACGGCTGAATCCCGGCCGCCAGCTTGGCCTTGCGGAACTTCAGGTGGGTAATACTGATACTCGCCCAGTTGATCACCAACGCCGACACCGCCAGGGCCATGAGCAGGCCGAAGGCTTCGCCCGGCATCAGGTAGTTGATCAGCACGCACAGGCCGGTAGCGAAGGCCGATACGCCCAGTGCGGTGAGCGGCACGCCACGACGGCTGACCTTGAGCAGCTGGCGCGGCGCGTCACCCTGCGTGGCCAGGCCGAACAGCATGCGGCTGTTGGCGTATACACAGCTGTTGTAGACCGACAGCGCGGCGGTCAGCACCACAATGTTGAGGATCGTCGCCACCAGGTCGCTGTCCAGTTCGTGGAAGATCATCACGAACGGGCTGCCGCCCTGCACCACCTTCTGCCACGGATACAGCGACAGCAGTACGGCCAGCGCGCCGATGTAGAAGATCAGGATGCGATAGACCACCTGGTTGGTGGCCTTCGGGATGCTCTCACGCGGGTTGGCCGCCTCGGCGGCGGTGATGCCCACCAGCTCCAGGCCGCCGAACGAGAACATGATCACCGCCAGGGCCATGATCAGCCCGGTGACGCCATTGGGGAAGAAGCCACCGTATTGCCACAGGTTGGCGACGCTGGCATCCGGTCCGCCATGGCCACTGGTGAGCAGCCAGGCGCCGAAACCGATCATGCTGACGATCGCCACCACCTTGACCAGGGCGAACCAGAACTCCATTTCGCCGTACACCTTCACCTGGGTCAGGTTGATGGCGTTGATCGCCACGAAGAAGATCGCCGCCGTGGCCCAGGTGGGGAAATCCGGCCACCAGTACTGCACGTAGATGCCCACTGCGGTGAGCTCGGCCATGCCGACCAGCACGTACACCACCCAGTAGTTCCAGCCCGAGACGAAACCGGCGAACTCGCTCCAGTACTGGTGCGCGAAGTGGCTGAAGCTGCCGGCGACCGGCTCCTCGACCACCATCTCGCCCAGCTGGCGCATGATCAGGAAGGCCATCAGGCCAGCGACGGCGTAGCCCAGCAGCACCGACGGGCCGGCTAGCTGGATGGTCTGGGCGATGCCCAGGAACAGCCCGGTGCCGATGGCTCCGCCCAGCGCGATCAGCTGGATATGGCGATTCTTCAGCCCGCGCTGCAAGCGCTCGGGCGTGCTCTGGTCTTGCATGAAGTGTCCTTTAGGTGAGGCAGTGTTATTGGTTTTGCTTGCAATCGACTAGATCCATCCACCCCATTGCAAGAAGAAAATCCCGATGTTCGTGGTGACGGCGGCCATCAGCGTGGTGATCACGATGATCGACGCCGCCAGTTCATGGTTGCCGTTGGCCTCCCGCGCCATCACATAACTGGCCGCCGCGGTGGGGCTGCCGATGTAGAGGAACAGGATGCCAAGCTCCGCACCGCGAAAACCGCACAACCAGGCGCCCAGCGTTCCCAGCACCGGCAGCCAGACCATCTTCACCAGGCTGACGTCGAAGGCCAGCCGGCCACTGTCGCGCAGCGCCGCCAGTGACAGGGTGCCGCCGATGCAGATCAGCGCCAGCGGCAGGGTCATCTGCGCCAGGTAATCCCCCGAAGTCAGCAGCCAGTTGGGCAACGGCACCTGACCATAGGCCATGGGCGTGGCCACCAGCACGCTGATGATCAACGGGTTGCTGAGGATGCTCTTGCAGATGCTCCACGGGTCGGACTTCAGGTCCGGGCTGTACACCGCCAGGACCACCGCCGACAGCGAGTTGTACATGAGGATCACCAACCCGGCCAGCACCGCGCCGAGGGATATACCGTAGTCGCCATACAGGCTGGCCGCCAGTGCCAGGCCGATCACGCCGTTGTTGCCGCGAAACGCGCCTTGCGTGTAGACGCCCCGGTCCGCCCGCGGGCAGCGCCAGATCGCCAGGCCCCAGGCCAGGCCGAAACACGCCAGCGTCGCGACCACGAAGTAGAGGATCACCCCGGGCTTCACCGCCGCCGCCAGGTCGGCGTGGTAGATGCCGAGGAACAGCAGCGCTGGCATGCACACGTTGAACACCAGCTTCGAGGCGACCCGGTTGAAGTTGTCATCGATCAAGCGGATGCGCTTGAGCAGCACGCCCATGAACAGCATGGCGAACACAGGGGCCGTGATGTTCAGTGTCTGGATGAGAAGGGCAAGCATGCAACGTGTTCCCGGGAAATACCGTCAGGGGCGCCATCATACGTGAGAGCCGGGGGAGTTGCGCCCGCCACAGCAGCCAGATACCCGCACAAAGAGGTCTTGACGTAGGAATTTTCCTGAATATAGTAAGAATTACTGTATATGTATACAGTACACAAATGGACGATCCAGACATTGCAAGGAGCAAATCATGTCAGGAATGCACACAACGCCTGTGGCCGCGAAGGCCCAGGCAACACTGGTGGTCGCCGACCTCGAGCAGTTGTTCGAGGAACAGGGCGTCGCCCTGCCCGGCACCGACAGCCATCTGATGCTGGTCATGCATGGCCACCACACCGTCAAGTACCACCGCCTTGCGCCGCCACCGGCTCGCGGCCCATCCGCACGGCGCGGGCCGGAGCTGTTCTTTGAAGGCGGCGAACACACCGCCATCGGCGACAACACCCTGCTGCGCTTTGAAGCGGGTCAACCGGGTATCCCCGCCCACCAGTCGCCGCTGCCGTTGCCCAACGGCCTGAGCCTGACCTATGGCCAGGTGATCGCCCTGGGCGGCGACTTCTACGGTTTGCCCGAGCGCCCGATCGCCGATGGCGCCAACGACGCCGAGCGGATCGAACGCTTTACCCAGGCCTTCGACTCCCTGGCGCGCCTGCCGGCGGCCAAGGCGGAAGCGGCACAGATCCTCGCGGTCATGCAGGAAGAAATCGGCGCCGCCAACCAGGCCATAAAGGAAGGCCGCCAGCCCCACGAGGCCTATGACGCGCTGGGTGACAGCCTGTCGGCACGCTGGAACCGCATCACCGGTGGCGGCAGCTTCGCCTCCGACCTGTTCCCCCTGGGCCGCTACCTGAAACTGGCCGCCAGTAACTGGGACCACTTCGGCCCCTGGGCGCTGGCGGCCTACCAGGCCGGCCACGCCGCCGCCCTGCAGCAGGCGCTGAAAGCCCGCGCCAGCGGCGAGGAGCGCGACCTGCAACTGGCCTATGCGATGAACGCCTTCGCCGACCACTTCCTCACCGACCTGTTCTCCGCCGGCCACCTGCGGGTGCCGCGCAAGGCCCTGGCCGATACCGTCACGCCGAGTGACGTCGGCTCGCTGATCTCGCGCTTCATGCACGACGAGGACAGCAAGTACGGCCTGGCCGTGCGCAATGCCGAAGGCGAGCAATGGCGCGCCTACGGCGACAAGCGCTACTTCGACAGCGTCGATGTGGCCAACCGTCGCCAGGTGGGCCGCGCCGTGCAACGTTCGGCCGACGAGGTGTTCCAGGCCTTCGCCGAAGGCCACGCGCCAGCGGCGAAGGACTTCGCGGCGCTGCGCCTGGCGCCCGACCTGCGGGCCGCCGAGCAGGACCTGGTACCCGGCAACTTCGCCCCGCTGTACGTCCAGGACGGCAAGGCCGTGCTGCGACGCAAGGACGTCAACGACCTCAACGACCGCAACCGCATCGGCGACTGGTGGGGCTGGAGCACCTACCTGCTGCTCAAGGACTACAAGCCGAACAAGCCCACCGGTTTCATCGATGCCCCGGCCACCTCGCCAGCGATCACCGGCTGGGAGCGCCGCGAGCCCGATGGCCTGAACTGGCAGCGCGGCAACGCGGTGCGCTACGCCTTCAGCGTCACCGACCAGCTCAACGAGTCGTACATCGGCCCGTGGAGCGCCTATGTCGAGTTGACCGACCAGTTCCACCCCAGCGTGCAAGTGCAGGCGGACGGCAAGCAGCGCGGGCGCAACCTGTTCCGCCAGTTCCGCGGCGGTTCACCGGAACTGATCGCCAGCCTGGACGGCAAGACCACGCTCTATATCGATCGCAACGCGTGACAAGGAGGTCACCGATGAATATCAAGGTCAAACTGGAACTGGCTTCGGGCCAGTCGATGGAAGGCATGCCGCTGGAGTTGCTGCGTGCCGGCAAGGTGATTGGCCGGGCGAAAGTGCCGGCAGGGGGACAGGTGGCGTTCGAGGCGCCATCGGGGGCAGGACAGCTGGCGGTGCGGGTTGATCGTTCGGGGGTGAAAGCCTGATACAAGGCCGGGCCTCTCATCAGATCATGCGCAATCCCTGTAGGAGCGGCCTTGTGCCGCGAAAGGGCCGCAAGGCGGCCCCGGCGGTTTCAGCGTTCCACCGAGATAGGGGCTGCTGCGCAGCCCTTTCGCGGCACAAGGCCGCTCCTACAGGAATATGCGTCAGCGCCGAACCGGGCGCTTCTGCAACTTGCGCTGCAGCGTGCGCCGGTGCATGCCCAGCGCCCGCGCCGTAGCGGAGATGTTGCCTTCGTGCTCACCCAGCACCCGCTGGATGTGCTCCCACTGCAGGCGATCCACCGACATCGGGTTTTCCGGCACCAGGGTGTCCAGATCGGTGTGCT
Organism: Mitsuaria sp. RG; assembly: GCF_028369275.1. Lineage (NCBI taxonomy): Bacteria > Pseudomonadati > Pseudomonadota > Betaproteobacteria > Burkholderiales > Sphaerotilaceae > Roseateles > Mitsuaria sp. RG. The sequence goes on along the minus strand of NZ_JAQMYQ010000014.1, from coordinate 113,414 downwards.
CCGAGAGCAGCGCCGCCAGCACATCGTCGGCGTCCGCCGGCTTGCACAGGTAGTTGCAGGCCCCGCGCTTGACCGCCTCGACCGCCGTGGCGATGCTCGAGTAACCGGTCAGGATCACCACGCGCATCTCCGGGTCCAGCTCCAGCAGCTTGGGCAACAGCACCAGGCCCGAGTCGCCTTCCATCTTCAGGTCCAGCGTGGCGTAGTCGGGCAAGTCCTGCTCGGCCAGTTTCAAGCCTTCCTCGGCGGAACCCGCGGTGCTCACACGGAACCCACGACGCGACATAGCCCGGGCCATCACCCGAGTAAAGGTGGCGTCGTCATCCACCAGCAGCAGGTGCGGCAGTTCTTCGCCTTCGACCTGGTTTTCTTCGCTCATCTTGCATCTCCTCGCTTGCCATGGGGCAGGCGCAATTCGGTCAGGGTGCCACCCTGCTCATGACTATAGAGTTTCACCGAACCGCCCGCACGCGTCACGCTGGCCTTGCTCAAGAACAGGCCCAGGCCGAAGCCTTTGCCCTTGGTGGTAATGAAGGGTTTGCCGATCGCCTCGGCGATGGCCGGCGGCACGCCGGGGCCGTGGTCGCGGATGCTGATGACGATGTCGTGGGCATCCCAGTCCAGGCGCACTTCCAGGTCATCCGGGCAGGCATCGGCGGCATTGTTCAACAGGTTCAGCAGGGCCTGGGTCAGGTCCGGCGGCGGTGTCAGCCGCGGCACCACGCCGTCGCGCAGGCGCTGGAAGCGGTAGCTGGCCTCGGGGCGCATCAGGTGCCAGCGGTTGAGCGCCTCGTCGAGCCAGGCGGTGACGTCCTGCTCGACGATCGCCAGCCGTCGGTTGGCCTCGGCGGCGCGCACCAGTTGCTGCAAGGTTTCCTTGCACAGCTTGACCTGGTCCTGAAGGATCTGCAGGTCCTCCTGCAACAGGGGGTCGGCGTGATCCTGGCGCATCTCGTTGAGCAGCACGCTCATGGTCGCCAGCGGCGTGCCCAGTTCATGGGCGGCGCCGGCGGCCTGGGTGGCCACGGCCAGCAGCTGCTCGTCGCGCAGGCTTTCTTCACGGCGTTCAGCGCGCAGGTTCTCCTGCCGACGCAGCTCCTCGGCCATGCGCGCGGCGAAGAAGGTGATCACCCCGGCGGCCAAGGCGATACTCAGCCACATGCCGTAGACCTGCATGGTGTCACGCGCCAGCGGCAGCGTCTCCAGAGGATAGTACTGCACCAGCAGCAGGCTGTAGGCCACCAGCGCAATGCCCGAGAGCACCAGCGAGTAGAGCCACGGCAGCGTGACCGCGGCGATCGCCAGCGGTACCAGGTAATATGAAACGAAGGGGTTGGTCGATCCACCCGAGTAATAAAGCAGGGCGCTGTGGATCAACAGGTCACAGGCCAGTTGCAGGGCGTACTCGAGTTCGGTGACCGGCAGCGACAGGCGCAGGCGCAGGGCGGTGAACGCACACAGCAACGATGACAGGGCCAGCGTCACCGCCAGCGAGAACCACGGCAGCGGCAGCAGTTCGGTCCAGTAGGCAACGCCCACGGAGCCGGCCTGGGCCGCCAGCACGAGAATGCGGATGAAGGTCAGGCGCCAGAGGTTCTGGCGTGTAGCGGACAACGGTTGTGCGACGGCGAGCATGAGCTCTCCCAATGAGTGCTCCAGGAAAATCGGCTGGAGTATACCGAAGCCGGGCGCCTCGCTGCAGCGATGCGGCAAAGCGCCACAGTTTGTCACAGACTCATGATGGCATTTTTGAACCCACTACACTGTTGCCGGTCTGATCGGCCATGCGTGGAACGGATGTCCTCATCCACGCCTTACCTTGCCAAGGAGCTCCACATGCACATTTCCCGTCGCGGCGCCGCCGCCGTTGCCCTGTCCTGCGGCATGCTCGCCAGTCTGCCGGCCCTGGCCGCCGATGAGCCTCGCTACAACCAGGTGTCGCTGCGCGCCGAAGTCAGCAAGGAAGTGGCGCGCGACCTGATGGTCGTGACGCTGTACAGCGAAGCCCAGAACAGCGACCCGGGCAAGCTCGCCAAGGAGATCACCGAGACCATGAACAAGGCCGTGCAGCAGGCCCGTCAGGTCAAGGACGTGAAGATCAGCCAGGGCAGCCGCAACAGCTACCCGATCTACGACACCAAGGGCCAGAAGATCACCGGCTGGCGCGAGCGCGCCGAGCTGCGCCTGGAAGGCGCCGACTTCCCGGCCCTGTCCAAGCTCACCGGCGAGCTCCTGCAAGACCTGAAAATGGGCGGCATGGACTTCTCCATCGCCCCGACCACGCGCAAGTCCAATGAGGACGAGCTGCTCAAGGACGCCGTCGCCGCCTTCAAGGCCCGCGCCCAGCTGGCCACCGAGGCCCTGGGCGGCAAAGGCTACAAGGTGGTCAGCCTGAACCTCAACAGCAGCGGCTACCCACGTCCGTACCTGCGCAGCGCACCGATGGCGATGATGGCCAAGGGCGCCGCCGACGAGGCCGCGCCAGCGCCGGATATCGAGGCGGGCACCAGCGAAGTCAGCATGAGTGCCGATGGCCTGATCGAAGTCCAGGTCCCCTGACCCCTCCAACTGGATGTCCGAGTCGCGTAAAGCGTCTCGGACAGCAGTTTCAGACCTTTCCTACGCACCAAACGGGTGCGTCTGCTTGTCACATAAAGTGCGAAATATCTTGTAATTTTCGCCCTTTTCTCCCGCGCAAACGATCAACATTCGCCAAAGTTATATGGATGCGACATCCATGTACGTCCGTACCACAAAATTGGCGCCAACCATCCCGCTGAGTGTTGCATTGGGAACACCCCCTGCATAAGTATCCGCAGGTCGGCTCACGAGGCCGCCTCAATTCGAAAAATGACAACAATGAGGCCACCATGCTCAAACACGCAGTCATTCCGTTCCTGGTAGGTGCAGGCTTGCTAGCCGGCGCACCGTTCGCCCACGCCGCGACCAACCTGGTGTTCTGCTCCGAAGGCAGCCCGGCCGGTTTCGACCCTGGCCAGTACACCACCGGGACCGACTTTGACGCCTCCGCCGAAACCATGTTCAACCGCCTGACCCAGTTCGAGCGCGGCGGTACCAAGGTCATTCCGGGCCTGGCCACCCAGTGGGAGGTTTCCGATGACGGCAAGACCTACACCTTCCACCTGCGCGAAGGCGTGAAGTTCCATACCACCGAGTACTTCAAGCCGACCCGTGCGTTCAACGCCGACGACGTGCTGTTCACCTTCAACCGCATGCTCGACAAGGACCACCCCTTCCGCAAGGCCTACCCCACCGAGTTCCCGTACTTCACCGACATGGGCATGGACAAGAACATCGCCAAGCTCGAGAAAGTCGATGAGCACACCGTGAAGTTCACCCTCAACGACGTCGACGCCGCGTTCATCCAGAACCTGGCCATGAGCTTCGCCTCGATCCAGTCCGCCGAGTACGCCGACCAGTTGCTCAAGCAGGGCAAGGCCGCCGATATCAACCAGAAGCCGATCGGCACCGGCCCGTTCGTGTTCAGCAAGTACCAGAAGGACGCGCAGATCCGCTACAAGGGCAACAAGGACTACTGGAAGCCCGAGGACGTCAAGATCGACAACCTGATCTTCGCCATCAGCACCGACGCCTCGGTGCGCATGCAGAAGCTCAAGAAGAACGAATGCCAGGTCACCCTGTTCCCGCGCCCGGCCGACATCAAGCCGCTGCAGGAAGACAAGAAGCTGCAGATGCCTGAACAGGCCGGCTTCAACCTCGGCTACATCGCCTACAACGTGATGGACAAGGTCAAGGGCAGCAACGACGCCAACCCGCTGTCGCAACTCAAGGTGCGCGAAGCGCTGGACATGGCTGTCAACAAGCAGCAGATCATCGAGTCGGTGTACCAGGGCGCCGGCCAGCTGGCGGTCAACGCCATGCCGCCGACCCAATGGTCCTACGACACCACCATCAAGGACGCCAAGTACGATCCTGAGAAAGCCAAGCAGCTGCTCAAGGAAGCCGGCGTCAAGGAAGGCACCGAGATCACCCTGTGGGCCATGCCGGTGCAGCGCCCCTACAACCCCAACGCCAAGCTGATGGCCGAAATGCTCCAGTCCGACTGGGCCAAGGTCGGCATCAAGGCCAAGATCGTCAGCTACGAATGGGGCGAGTACATCAAGCGTTCCAAGGGCGGCGAGCAAGGCGCCATGCTGATCGGCTGGAGCGGCGACAACGGTGACCCGGACAACTGGCTCGGCACCCTGTACAGCTGCGACGCCATGAGCGGCAACAACTTCTCCAAGTGGTGCTTCAAGCCCTACGACGACCTGATCAAGCAGGCCAAGGCCACCCCCGACCAGGCCAAGCGCACCGAGCTGTACAAGCAGGCGCAACACATCCTCAAGGAGCAGGTGCCGATCACCCCGATCGCCCACTCCACCGTGTATCAGCCAATGAGCACGTCCGTGAAGGACTTCAAGATCAGCCCCTTCGGCCTGAACTCCTTCTACGGGGTCAGCGTGAGCAAGTAACGGCCGTGATCGTCCCGCCGGGCTTGCCGGCGGGACGATGACACGAACGGGCGATACGTAGGGCAATTCCCTCACGCTCGCCGGAACGCTCCCGCACCCAAATCAGTAGCGAACCCTGGCTCCCACATTCTGGCGCACCTATCGTCAGGACCGGGATGTTGCAGCCGCGTTTTGCCTGTCGCGGCACGAAAAAGACGGACAAAGGATCTGCCATGCGCCTGACCACACTGTGTTCCACCCTGCTTGCCCTCGGCCTGCTGAGCCAGGCCCCGGCGAGCCTCGCCAACAACCTGGTGTTCTGCTCCGAGGGCAGCCCGGCGGGCTTCGACACCGCCCAGTACACCGCGGCCACCGACAACGACGCCGCCGAGCCGATCTACAACCGCCTGGTCGAGTTCGAGCGTGGCGGCACCGCCGTGCAGCCGGGCCTGGCCACCGACTGGCAGGTGTCCGAGGACGGCCTGAAGTACACCTTCCACCTGCGACCCGGGGTGAAGTTCCACGCCAACAAGGACTTCAAGCCCACCCGCGACTTCAACGCCGACGACGTGCTGTTCACCTTCAACCGCATGCTCGACAAGAACCACCCCTTCCGCCAGGCCTACCCCACCGAGTTCCCGTACTTCATCAGCATGGGCCTGGACAAGAACATCGCCAGCGTCGAGAAGACCGACCCGCTCACCGTGGTCTTCACCCTCAACAAGGTCGACGCCGCGTTCCTGCAGAACATCGCCATGGCCTTCGCCGCGATCCTCTCCGCCGAGTACGCCGATCATCTGCTGGCCGGCGGCAAGGCCAGCGACATCAACCAGAAGCCGATCGGCACCGGCCCGTTCGTGTTCCAGCGCTACCAGAAGGATTCGCAGATCCGCTTCAAGGGCAACAAGGACTACTGGGCGCCGGACCGGGTGAAGATCGACAACCTGATCTTCTCCATCAACGTCGACCCCTCGGTACGTATCCAGAAGCTGCGCAAGAACGAATGCCAGGTAACCCTGCACCCACGCCCCGCCGATCTGCCAGCGCTTTCGACCGACAAGCAGCTGCAGGTGATGACCCAGCCCGGCTTCAACCTCGGCTACATCGCCTACAACACCCAGCACCCGCCATTCGACCGGCTGGAGGTGCGCCAGGCCATGGACATGGCGGTGAACAAGGAAGCCATCATCGGCGCGGTTTATCAGAGCGCCGGCCAAGCCGCATCGAACGCCATGCCGCCGACCCAGTGGTCCTACGACAAGTCGATCAAGGACGCGCCCTTCGACCCGGAAAAAGCCAAGCAGCTGCTCAAGCAGGCCGGGGTCAAGGAAGGTACCGAGATCACCCTGTGGGCCATGCCGGTGCAGCGCCCCTACAACCCCAACGCCAAGCTGATGGCCGAAATGCTCCAGTCCGACTGGAGCAAGCTCGGCTTCAAGGTGCGCATCGTCAGCTACGAGTGGGGCGAGTACCTCAAGCGCATGAAGAACGGCGAGCACGACATCGCCCTGATCGGCTGGACCGGCGACAACGGCGACCCGGACAACTGGCTGGGCACGCTGTTCAGCTGCGACGCCATCGGCAGCAACAACTACTCGCTGTGGTGCGACGCGCAGTACGACGCCCTGGTCAAGAAAGCCAAGCAGGTCACCGACCGCGACCAGCGCACCAGCCTCTACGAACAAGCCCAGCAACGTCTCAAGCAACAGGTGCCGATCACCCCGGTCGCGCACTCCACGGTCAACCAGCCGCTGAGCATCAGCGTGAAAGACTTCAAGGTCAGCCCCTTCGGACGCAACGTTTTTTCCGGCGTCAGCATCGATTGACCCTGCATTGCCCGGCCGGGAGTGCGACCCACTCCCGCGCCCGCGTGCAGCCCGGATTTGCCTGGCAACCCCAAGGCAGACACTGCAGTACCGCGTCACCGTGACAAGCCCGGCCCACGAGGTCGGGTGATAACTAAAAAAATATCAGGGAGCTTTCATGTTGATTCGTACCACCACCACCGCACTGGCCTTGTCCGTGGGCGCCTTCTGCGCCCTCGCCCAGGCCGAACCGATGAGCCAGGACTTCGTGCCGATCGCGCTCAAGTCCAGCAGCGAGCAGGCCGAAGCCAAGGGCTTCATCGATGGCCAGAGCCTGTCCGGCAGCACCCGCAACTGGTACGCCCGCGAACGCGCCACCCGCGCGCCGCTGTGGAAGTACACCAAGAGCGACGGCACCCGCCACGACACCCACAGCCGCGACAACTGGGTCCAGGGCACCATCCTCAACTACAGCTCGGGCTTCACCGAAGGTACCGTGGGCTTCGCCGTCGAGGCCGCAGCCTACAACGCCATCGCCCTCGAGCAGGGCCGCGCCGCCGTGGCCGGCCCGAACAACCGCACGCTGACCCACAGCGACGGTGATCCGATCGGCCAGTGGAGCAAGATGGGCCTGGGCAACGTCAAGGCGCGCATCTCCAACACCACGCTGACCGTGGGCCGCCAGTCGGTGGACACGCCGATGATCGCCTATATCGGCAACCGTGCGCTGCCTTCGAGCTTCCAGGGTGCGTTCCTGCACAGCGCCGAATTCGAGAACCTGTCGTTCGATGTGGGTACCTTCGACCGCGTCTCGCCGCGTACCGAGCAGAGCCTGAGCAAGTTCCGCAGCGAATACGGCAACGGTGTGGAAACCGACCGCGCCAGCACCGTCGGCATCAACTACCAGCCGCTCAAGAGCCTGACCACCAGCCTCTACGCCACCAAGGTCGAGGACTTCTGGAACCAGTACTACTTCGGTGCCAACCACGTACTGGGCGACAGCGCGGTGCTGAGCCTGACCACCGGTCTGAACTACTACAAGACCGTGGACGAAGGCAGCAAGAAGATGGGCGAGATCGACAACGACACCTACAGCCTGTCGTTCGGCCTGACCCACCAGGCCCATACCCTCACCGCCTCCTGGCAGCAGGTCAACGGCAACGAGTACTTCGACTACCTGCACGAAACCAACGGCATCTACCTGGCCAACTCCCTGCTGTCGGACTTCAACGGCCCGAACGAAAAATCCCTGCAGATCAGCTATGTGCTGAACATGGCGCCGTATGGCGTGCCGGGCCTGAAGTTCAACGTCTACAACGCCCGCGGCTGGGACATCGACGGTACCCATTACAAGGGCACCGCCTATGACGTCCGTGGCCAGGACGGCGAAAACCACTACGAGTGGGGCATCGGCACCAGCTACGCGGTACAGAGCGGCATGCTGAAGGACACCACCATCCGCGCCACCTATACCGCCCACCGTGCCAGCAAGGCACAGAGCGACGGCAGCCTCGACGAGTTCCGCGTCGTGACCACCATTCCGTTCAACATCCTCTGACCGTTGGCGCCACGGCCCGACTCCCCACGGGCCGTGGCGGCTACGCTGGAACTAGCACTGCAGGGAGGTTCCATGAAAATGCTACCGCTACGTGCTGCCTTGGCAGCCGTCATCCTGGGCGCCGCATCGAATCTGGCGGCCAAGCCGCTGGTGGTGTGCACCGAAGCCAGCCCGGAAGGCTTCGACATCGTCCAGTACACCACCGCCGTCACCGCCGACGCCACGGCCGAGGCCATCTTCAACCGCCTGGTTGACTTCAAGCCCGGCACCACCGAGATCCAGCCGGCCCTGGCCACCCGCTGGGAGGTCAGCCCCGACGGGCTGGTGTACACCTTCCACCTGCGCGAAGGCGTCAAGTTCCACACCACCGACTACTTCAAGCCCACCCGCGACTTCAACGCCGATGACGTGCTGTGGAGCCTGAACCGCCAGTTGAAGAAAGACCACCCGTGGCACGACAAGACCAGCGTCGGCTACCCCTATTTCGAGAGCATGGCCTTCAAGGACCTGCTCAAGTCGGTGGAAAAGACCGACGATCACACCGTGGTGATCACCCTGACCCGCCCGGAAGCGCCCTTCCTGCGCGACCTGGCCATGGCCTTCACCTCGATCTACTCCGCCGAGTACGGCGACCAGCTGCTCAAGGCCGGCAAGACCGGCGACCTCAACAGCAAGCCGGTCGGCACCGGCCCGTTCGTGTTCCAGCGCTACAGCAAGGATGCCCAGGTTCGCTACAAGGCCAACCCGGACTACTTCCGCGGCAAGCCGCCGGCCGACGGGCTGATCTTCGCCATCGCCACCGACAGCAACGTGCGCCTGCAGAAACTGCGCGCCAACGAGTGCCAGATCGCCCTGTATCCCAAGCCTGATGACGTGCCGGGGATCAAGACCGATCCGAAACTCAAGGTTGCCGAGATCGAGGCGCTGGTCACCGGCTATATCTCGATGAACACCCAGCACAAGTACCTGAGCGACGTGCGCGTGCGCAAGGCGATCGACATGGCCTTCGACCGCCAGACCCACGTCGACCAGCTGTTCGGCAAGGGCAACGCGCTGGTCGGCGTCAACCCATATCCACCGACCATGATCGGCTACAACACCGACAACAAGAACCCGCCCCACGACCTCGACAAGGCCCGCGCCCTGCTCAAGGAAGCCGGCGTGCCGGAAGGCACGGTGATCACCCTGTTCACCCGCAACGGCGGCGGCCCGACCAACCCCAACCCGCGCCTGTCGGCCGAAATGCTCCAGTCCGACCTGGCCAAGATCGGCATCAAGCTCGACATCCGCGTGATGGAATGGGCCGAGATGCTGCGTCGCGCCAAGAAGGGCGAGGCCGACCTGGTGTCAGCGGGCTGGGCCGGCGACAACGGCGACCCGGACAACTTCCTCACGCCGATGCTCAGCTGCGATGCGGTCAAGAGCGGCGAAAACTACGCGCGTTGGTGCAACCAGAAATTCCAGGACCTGATCACCCGTGCCCGCGAAGTGATCGACAACGACGAACGCGCCAGGCTCTATAACGAGGCTTTGGCGGTGTACGATGAAGACCAGCCGTGGATCAGCATGGCCCACCCGAAGATGTTCACCGCCATGCGCGAGAACGTCGAAGGCTATGTGATCAACCCACTGACCAACAACAACTTCGCCACCACCCGGGTGAAGTAGAACAACAACAGCCGCCGGACCTTGTGCAAGAGGCCCCGGCGGCGCCGCCGTTACCGGCTGATGAGGTACCCCTGACAATGTTGAGTTTTATTGCCCGACGCCTGGGCCTGCTGATCCCGACCTTCTTCGGTATCACCCTGCTGACCTTCGCGCTCATACGCCTGATCCCCGGCGACCCGGTCGAGGTGATGATGGGCGAGCGCCGTGTCGACCCCGAAATGCACGCCCAGGCCATGGAGCGCCTGGGCCTGAACAAACCGCTGCCGGCCCAGTACCTGGACTATGTCGGCAAGCTCGCCCAGGGCGACCTGGGCGAATCCCTGCGCACCCGTGAAAGCGTATGGAACGAATTCCTCACCCTGTTCCCGGCAACGCTGGAGCTGGCCATGGCCGCCCTGCTGTTCGCCGGGGTCATCGGCCTGCTGGCCGGGGTGATCGCCGCGCTCAAGCGTGGCTCGCTGTTCGACCACGGGGTGATGGGTATCTCGCTGGCCGGCTACTCGATGCCGATCTTCTGGTGGGGCCTGATCCTGATCATGTTCTTCTCGGTAAGCCTGGGCTGGACCCCGGTCTCCGGGCGCATCGACCTGCTCTACGACATCGAGCCGAAAACCGGCTTCATGCTCATCGACACCCTGCTCAGCGACGAGGAAGGCGCATTCAAGGACGCAGTGATGCACCTGATCCTGCCGGCCATCGTGCTGGGCACCATTCCGCTGGCGGTGATCGCCCGCATGACCCGTTCGTCGATGCTCGAGGTGCTGCGCGAGGACTACATCCGTACCGCCCGCGCCAAGGGTCTGTCGCCGTCCCGCGTGGTGTTCATCCACGGCCTGCGCAACGCACTGATCCCGGTGCTGACCGTGTTCGGCCTGCAGGTCGGCACGCTGCTCGCGGGCGCCGTGCTCACCGAAACCATCTTTTCCTGGCCGGGCATCGGCAAATGGCTGATCGAAGCCATCGGTGCCCGTGACTACCCCGTGGTCCAGAACGGCATCCTGTTGATCGCCTGCCTGGTGATCCTGGTCAACTTCGTCGTGGACATCCTCTACGGCCTGGCCAACCCACGCATCCGTCATCAGCGCTGAGGACTCCGCCATGACCAGCCCGATTCCGAAATCCGTCACCCCGCCCAGCGCGGTTGACCAAAGTTTGCTCTACCCCTCGCCGTACAAAGAGTTCTGGCAGGCCTTCTCGCGCAACAAGGGCGCGGTGGCCGGCCTGGCCTTCATGACCCTGGTGGTGTTCTGCGCGCTGTTCGCCCCCTGGGTCGCGCCGCACAACCCCAGCGAGCAGTACCGCGACTTCCTGCTCACCCCGCCGGTGTGGCTCGAAGGCGGCACCTGGCAGTTCATCCTCGGCACCGACGAACTGGGCCGCGACCTGCTCTCGCGGCTGATCCAGGGCGCCCGCCTGTCGCTGCTGATCGGCCTGTCGTCGGTGGTGATGTCGCTGATCCCGGGTATCCTGCTGGGCCTGCTGGCCGGCTTCTTCCCGCAGATCCTCGGCCCCTCGATCATGCGCCTGATGGACGTGATGCTGGCCCTGCCGTCGCTGCTGCTGGCCGTGGCCATCGTCGCCATCCTCGGCCCAGGCCTGATCAACACGGTGATCGCCATCGCCATCGTCTCGCTGCCCTCCTACGTGCGCCTGACCCGCGCCGCGGTGATGGGCGAGCTGAACCGCGACTATGTCACCGCCGCGCGCCTGGCCGGCGCCGGCCTGCCACGCCTGATGTTCGTCACCGTGCTGCCCAACTGCATGGCGCCGCTGATCGTCCAGGCCACCCTGAGCTTCTCCTCGGCGATCCTCGACGCCGCCGCCCTGGGCTTCCTTGGCCTCGGCGTCCAGCCGCCGACCCCCGAGTGGGGCACCATGCTGGCCTCGGCCCGCGACTACATCGAGCGCGCCTGGTGGGTGGTGAGCCTGCCCGGCCTGACGATCCTGCTCAGTGTGCTGGCAATCAACCTGATGGGCGACGGCCTGCGCGACGCGCTGGACCCGAAACTCAAGAACGCCGCCTGAGGAGAACGCCATGTCACTGTTGCAGATCAACAACCTGAACGTGCGCTTCGGCGACGCCAATGCCGTGCCCGTGGTGGACGGCCTCGAGCTGAGCGTGGACGCCGGCGAGATCCTCGCCATCGTCGGCGAGTCCGGCTCCGGCAAGTCCGTCACCATGATGGCCCTGATGGGCCTGATCGACGCCCCCGGGCGCATCACCGCCGACGTACTCAACTTCGACGGCATCGACATGCTCAAGCTCAGCGGCCGCCAGCGCCGCAAGGTGGTGGGCAAGGACATCGCCATGGTCTTCCAGGACCCGATGACCGCGCTCAACCCCAGCTACACCGTGGGCTACCAGATCGAGGAAGTACTGCGTCAGCACCTCGGCCTGAAAGGCAAGGCCGCGCGCCAGCGTGCCCTGGAACTGCTGAAGAAGGTCGAGATCCCAGCCGCCGAAAGCCGCCTGGACGCCTACCCGCACCAGCTGTCCGGCGGCATGAGCCAGCGCGTGGCAATCGCCATGGCCATCGCCGGCGAACCGAAGCTGCTGATCGCCGACGAGCCGACCACGGCCCTGGACGTGACCATCCAGGCGCAGATCATGGAGCTGCTGGTCAACCTGCAGAAAGAGCGCAACATGGCGCTCATTCTCATCACCCACGACCTGGCCGTGGTCGCCGAGACCGCCAAGCGCGTGTGCGTGATGTACGCGGGCCAGGCCGTCGAGGTCGGCCAGGTGCCGGAGCTGTTCGACATCCCCGCCCACCCGTACAGCGAAGCGCTGCTGGCGGCCATCCCCGAGCACAGCATCGGCGCCGAGCGCCTGGCCACCCTGCCCGGCATCGTCCCCGGCCGCTATGACCGCCCGCAGGGTTGCCTGCTGTCGCCGCGCTGCCCCTATGTGCAGGAAAACTGCCGCCGGCAGCGCCCGGCCCTCGATCCCCAGGCCCACAGCCTGGTGCGTTGCTTCTATCCGCTGAACCAGGAGGTGGCGTGATGGCCGTCGTTCTTTCCGCTCGTGAGCTGACCCGCCACTACGAAGTCTCCCGCGGCATGTTCAAGGGCCATGCGCTGGTCCGCGCGCTCAATGGTGTGTCGTTCGAACTGGAGGCCGGCAAGACCCTGGCCGTGGTCGGCGAGTCCGGCTGCGGCAAATCGACCCTGGCCCGAGCCCTGACCCTGATCGAGGAACCCTCCTCCGGCTCGCTGCAGATCGCCGGCCACGAGGTCAAGGGCGCCAGCAAGGACCAGCGCAAGCAACTGCGCCGCGACGTGCAGATGGTGTTCCAGAGCCCCTACGCCTCGCTCAACCCGCGGCAGAAGATCGGCGACCAGCTCGCCGAGCCACTGCTGATCAACACCTCGCTGAGCAAGACCGAGCGCCGCGAGAAAGTGCAGAAGATGATGGAGCAGGTGGGCCTGCGCCCCGAGCACTATCAGCGCTATCCACACATGTTCTCCGGCGGCCAGCGCCAGCGCATCGCCCTGGCCCGGGCGATGATGCTGCAACCCAAGGTGCTGGTGGCCGACGAGCCGACCTCGGCCCTCGACGTGTCGATCCAGGCCCAGGTGCTGAACCTGTTCATGGACCTGCAGAAGGAGTTCAACACCGCCTACGTGTTCATCTCCCACAACCTGGCGGTGGTGCGCCATGTGGCGGACCAGGTGCTGGTGATGTACCTCGGGCGGCCGGCGGAGATGGGGCCGAAGGAGGATATCTACGAGAAGCCGCTGCACCCGTACACCCAGGCGCTGTTGTCGGCGACCCCGGCGATCCATCCGGATCCGCTAAAGCCGAAGATCCGCATTGCCGGTGAACTGCCCAACCCGTTGAATCCGCCGGATGGCTGCGCGTTCCACAAGCGTTGCCCGTATGCCACAGAGCGTTGTGCCAAGGAAGTGCCGGCGTTGCGACAGGTGAGTACGCGGCAGGTGGCTTGCCACTATGCCGAGCAGTTCCTGTAGATAGCTGGGGCTGCTTCGCAGCCCTTTCGCGGCACAAGGCCGCTCCTACAGGTGAACGCAACCCCCTGTAGGAGCGGCCTTGTGCCGCGAAAGGGCCGCAAGGCGGCCCCTGGGCTCTCAATGCATAAAGAACCAGATCAGGATGATCACCGGAATCGGCACCCCAATCATCCACAGCAGTATCGAGCGCATGGCCGTTCTCCTCGTTCGGTGTTGAACAAAAGAGGTGCACCCTGCATGCCAGCTGTATCAAAAAATTACACGCATATGAATCAAAGCCTTAGCCGGTAACCGCTTGCAGAAACCGTGCAAAATGCCGGATCCATGCCCTTGCGCCTGGGTTTTCTGCAATGCACTATCGAGCCCATGACCGCCACTCCCCTCCCCGACGGCCCCGGGCAGACCCCGCTCACCGCCGACACCGTCATGCGCTACCACCTGTGCTGGAAGCATCGCGACCTGGACGGGGTGATGGCGCTCTACCACCCACATGTCCAGTACCACGACTTCTTCCAGAACCGCGTGCTCGGCTTCGACGAGCTGCGCGACTACGTGCGCGCCTGCCTGCCCCATGAAGCCGGCGAGGACATCGTCCACAGCGACCGTATCCGCGTCGACGGCTGCACCGCGTTCATCCAGTACCAGGTCACGGTCCAGGGTGGCGAGGGATTGGTGGCGTTCCAGTCCAGCGAGGCGATCACGGTCAGGGACGGGTTGATCTGGCGGGTCAACGAATACGCCACCCTGGTACGCCAGGGCGGCAACGCCAGCCTGCCGGGCGGCCCGCGTCCGGCCACCAGCCGCCTGGGCCTGTCACCGCGCCAGCTGTCGACCATGGCCCAGGACCTGGAGCACTACTTCCAGGCCCAACGCCCCTATCTCGACCCGGAACTCGACCTGCAGCAGGTCGCCGACGCAAGCGGCTACAGCCGCAACCAGATCTCCTACCTGCTCAACCAGGTGCTCGGCCAGAGCTTCTACCGCTACGTCAACCAGGCGCGCCTGCAACACCTGATGGCCAGCCTCGCCGACGCCAGTGCACGCACGCCCATCGACGAACTGGCGTTCAATGCCGGCTTCAACTCGCTGTCGGCCTTTTACAAGTGCTTTCGCGAGCATACCGGGCTGTCGCCCAAGGCGTATCTGAAGCAAATTTCCCTGCGTGCACGCACGTAAGACAGCCCCGCCCGCGCTTCACTAGGATCGCCCACAGACCCCAGCGGATGTGGAGCCCGACCCGATGCAACCCCTGCGCACGATCAGCCTGTGGATGGACCAGCTCGACGAGCCCCTGTGCGCACGCCCCGCACTGCGCCAGGACCTGGACCTCGATGTGTGCATCATCGGCGCCGGCTACACCGGCCTGTGGACCGCCTACTACCTCAAGCGCCAGGCACCTCAGCTGAACATCGCCGTGATCGAAGCCAATATCGCCGGCTTCGGCGCCTCCGGGCGCAACGGCGGCTGGCTGATGGGCAACCTGCTGGGCGAGGACCGCCTGCTTGCCACGCTCTCGCCGCAACAGCGGCGTGAAAGCATCGACCTGTTGCACGGCATCCCCGACGAAGTCCACGACGTGCTGCTGCGCGAAGGTATCGCCTGCGACTACCGCAAGGGCGGCGTGCTGTACTGCGCCGCCCGCTACCCGGAACAGGAGCGCAGCCTGCGCGCCTGGCTCGATGACCTCTACCGCCAGGGCATGAACGAAGACGACTACCGCTGGCTGCGCCCCGAACAGCTGGATGCCCAGTTGAAGGTGAGCAACCCCTACGGCGCGCTCTACAGCCCACATGTCGCCACGATCCAACCGGCCAGATTGGTGCGCGGCCTGGCGCGGACGGTCGAGGCCATGGGCGTGCCGATCTACGAGAACACCCCGGCCATCGACTGGCAGACTGGCGAGGTGCGCACGCCGCTGGCGCGAATCCACAGCCACTGGGTGGTGCCGGCCGTCGAAGGCTACGCCGCCAGTCTGCCACCGCTCGGGCGGCACCAGTTGCCGGTGCAGAGCCTGCTCGTGGCCACCGAGCCGCTGCCCGAGTCGACCTGGGAACAGATCGGCCTGAGCCAGGGCCAGGCCTTCAGCGAAAACAGCCGCCAGGTCACCTACGGCCAGCGCAGCGCCGACAACCGCCTGGTGTTCGGCGCCCGCGGCGGCTACCGCTTCGGCGGTCGCCTGCGCGAAGACTTCACCCTCACCGACAACGAGGTCGAACTGCGCCGCTACCTGTTCGGCGAACTGTTCCCGCAGCTCAAGCATGTGCGCATCACCCACTCCTGGGGCGGCAACCTGGGCATGGCCCGGCGCTTTCGCCCACACATGCTGTGTGACCGCCAGCGCGGCATCGCCTTGTCCGGTGGCTACGGCGGCGAAGGCGTCGGCGCCACCAACCTGGGCGGGCGCACCCTGGCCGCGCTGATCCTCGGCCAACACAACGAACTCACGGCCCAGCCCTGGGTGCACGACAACCGCCCGTTGTCGAGCCTGGCCAGCTGGCCACCGGAGCCCTGCCGCTGGCTGGGCTACAACGCAATCATCCAGAGTTTCGTCCACGAGGACCGGACCCTCGCCAACCCGGCCAGCGCCCCCTGGCGGCGGCGCCTGGCCAGCGGTTTGGCCGACTTCATGGAAGGTTTCATGCACTGACTTCCCTTCATCACCACACAGGATCCACCGGTCATGAGCATCACCCAGTTCAAGCACACCGACAGCGCCATCCTGGACAGCTCCACCCCGGTCGCCGTGCCCCTCGGCGAGCCGGTCGCGGTCACCTCGGTCACTTGCGTCGAACGCAGTGACGGCGTCGAGACCGGAATCTGGGAGTGCACCCCGGGGCGCTGGCGGCGGCAGATCGTGCAGCAGGAGTTCTGCCACTTCCTCAAGGGCCGCTGCACCTTCACCCCGGACGGTGGCGAGCCACTATTCATAGAAGCTGGAGACGCCCTGATGCTACCGGCCAACAGCCTCGGCACCTGGGATATCCAGGAGACCGTGCGCAAAACCTACGTACTGATTTTCTGATCCGCTGATCGCCTGCCTTCGATAACAACAGACAAAGCAAGGTAACCCCGACATGCGCACGCTCCTTATCGCTCCCCTGATGCTGGCCGCAGGCGTGGCTGGCGCCGCCGACTCGGTGAAGATCTACAACTGGTCGAGCTACATCGCCCCGGACACCCTGAAGAGCTTCCAGCAAGCCACCGGCATCGTGCCCACCTACGATGTGTTCGACAGCAACGAGACCCTCGACGGCAAACTGATGACCGGCAACTCCGGCTACGACGTGGTGTTCCCCTCCAACCACTTCATGGCCCGGCAGATCCAGGGCAAGGCCCTGAAAAAACTGGACAAGTCGCAGCTGCCGAACTGGAAGAACCTCAACCCGGTGCTGCTCAAGGCCCTGGAGGTGAACGACCCTGGCAACCAGTACGGCTTCCCTTACCTGTGGGGCAGCACCGGGATCGGCTACAACATCGACAAGGTCAAGGCGGTGCTCGGCGACAGTGCCCCCACCGATTCGTGGGACCTTTTCTTCAAGCCCGAATATCTTTCCAAGCTCAAGAGCTGCGGCGTGGCGGTGCTGGACAATGGCCCCGAGCTGCTGCCGATCGCCCTGCACTACCTGGGTTTGCCGCACCACAGCCAGAACCCGGCGGACTACGACAAGGCCAAGGCACTGCTGATGAAAGTGCGCCCGTACATCAGCTACTTCCACTCCTCGAAGTACACCGGCGACCTGGCCAATGGCGACGTGTGCCTGGTGGTGGGTTTCTCGGGCGACGTGCTGCAGGCGAAGAACCGTGCCGAGGAGGCGAAGAATGGGGTGAAGGTGGGCTACTCGATCCCGAAGGAAGGCGCGCCGATGTGGTTCGACATGGTCGCCATGCCGGCCGATGCGCCCAACGAGAAGGCCGGGTACGCGTACATGAACTATCTGTTGCAGCCGCAGGTGATGGCGAACATCAGCAACTTCGTGCAGTACGCCAATGGCAACCAGCAGGCTGACACGCTGGTGGACCCGGCGATGAAGGGCAACACGATGATCTACCCGAGCGCGGATGTGATGGGCAAGCTGTATGCGCTGGAGGCGATGCCGGCGAAGATCGACCGCATTCGCACACGCATCTGGACCAGTATCAAGGCCGGGAATTGATTGCAGGCATTACGCGCCCCCTGTAGGAGCGGCCTTGTGCCGCGAAAGGGCCGCGTAGCGGCCCCAGGGTTCAGTGTTAGGCAAAGATCTCTGGGGCCGCTTTGCGGCCCTTTCGCGGCACAAGGCCGCTCCTACAGGGTCAAGTGCAGACCTGCGGAATCAATGATGCTCGCGGGTCGCGCGGAACTTGATATCCGGCCAGCGCTCTTCCATCAGCGACAGGTTGACCCGGGTCGGGGCCAGGTAGGTCAGGTGACCGCCACCGTCGATGGCCAGGTTCTCCACGGCCTTGTTCTGGAATTCCTCGAGCTTCTTCTTGTCGTCGCAGCTGATCCAGCGCGCCGACCAGACGGTGATCGGCTCGTAGGCGCACTCGACCTTGTATTCTTCCTTCAGGCGGCTGGCGACCACGTCGAACTGCAGCACGCCGACCGCGCCGAGGATGATGTCGTTGCTGCGCTCGGGGAAGAACACCTGGGTCGCGCCCTCTTCGGCCAGCTGCTGCAGGCCCTGGCGCAGTTGCTTGGATTTCAGCGGGTCCTTCAGGCGCACGCGGCGGAACAGCTCCGGGGCGAAGTGCGGGATACCGGTGAAGCCCAGCGCCTCGCCTTCGGTGAAGGTGTCGCCAATCTGGATGGTGCCGTGGTTGTGCAGGCCGATGATATCGCCGGCATAGGCTTCTTCCAGTTGCTCGCGCTCGGAGGAGAAGAAGGTCAGCGCGTCACCGATGCGCACGTCCTTGCCGGTCCGCACGTGACGCATTTTCATGCCCTTCTCGTACTTGCCCGAGCAGATGCGCATGAAGGCGATACGGTCGCGGTGTTTCGGGTCCATGTTCGCCTGGATCTTGAACACGAAGCCTGAGAACTTCTCTTCCACCGGCTCCACGGTACGCTCGTGGGCGACACGGGCCAGTGGGCGCGGCGCCCAGTCGACAACGGCGTCGAGCACATGGTCGACTCCGAAGTTGCCCAGTGCGGTACCAAAGAACACCGGCGTCAGTTGGCCATTGATGAACTCGTCCTGATCGAACTCATGGCAGGCACCCTGTACCAGCTCCAGCTGCTCGAGGAAGCGATCGTACTCGTCACCCAGGTGCGCACGGGCTTCATCGGAGTCGAGCTTCTCGATGATCTTCGCCTCGGTACGCTCATGGCCGTGGCCCGGGGTGTAGACAATGATGTAGTCGCCGGCCAGGTGGTACACGCCCTTGAAGTCGCGGTAGCAACCAATCGGCCAGGTGATCGGCGCGGCCTTGATCTTCAGCACCGCCTCGATCTCGTCGAGCAGTTCGATCGGGTCGCGGATGTCACGGTCGAGTTTGTTGATGAAGCTGACGATGGGCGTGTCGCGCAGGCGGCAGACGTCCATCAGGGCGATGGTACGCGGCTCTACACCCTTACCGCCGTCGAGCACCATCAGCGCCGAGTCCACCGCGGTCAGGGTGCGGTAGGTATCTTCCGAGAAGTCCTCGTGGCCGGGGGTGTCGAGCAGGTTGATCATGTGCTCGCGGTAGGGGAACTGCATCACCGAGGTGGTGATGGAGATACCGCGCTGCTTCTCCATTTCCATCCAGTCGGAGGTGGCGTGGCGGTCGGACTTGCGCGACTTCACGGTGCCCGCGACGGCGATCGCCTTGCCCATCAGCAGGAGCTTCTCGGTGATGGTGGTCTTACCGGCGTCGGGGTGGGAAATGATTGCGAAAGTGCGGCGCTTCGCGACTTCGGCGGCCTGGTTGGTCATGGGAAATCGCCTGACTGGGGATTCAAAAAGGGGCGATATCATACCTGAAGTCGGGCGTCAGGCCAAAACAAGCCCCAACGGTTCGACCCAACTCGCCCCTGCCGCATCGGTTAACCATCGACAAGCGAATCGCCGGCAAGCCCCTCGATGGTTATAGGAGCGCGGCCAGGCAGATGAGCGACCAGCTCCAGTCTTCCCCCCATGGCTTCCAGATAGTCACGCAACGTAGAGATCAACATATCGCTACGGTTCTCGAACCTGGAAACATTGCCCTGACGAACGTCGAGGCGCTCGGCCATGCTTTCCTGGGTGATCTCGAGCTGTTTACGCAAGGCCTGAAGCGTCATTTCCTCACGAATCAGTTCGCGACCACGCTCCTCGATTCTGGCCCTGCGCTCAGGCGTCAGCTCGTTCATTACGTCTTCAAGCGTCTTGTACATTTCTCAACCTCTGGACAAATGTCGATCAAACCGTTCATCGGCACGGGTAATCAGGCTTCCATAAAATCTACGCTCATTGATGCCAGCCTTGTCCCCCGCAACGAGCAACAACGCAGAGCGCGAACGATCGAAAGCGAATGCGACCCGCCATACACCACCATCTGCGTTGAACCTCAACTCTTTCATATTCGAATGCCGCGAGCCCTTCAGCGTGTCCACATGTGGACGCCCCAATGCGGGGCCAAAATGCTTGAGCAGATGAAGCTGCGCCAGCAATTCATCCTGTACCACCTCGGTCAACACCTCTAGCTCGGCATTGAACTCCCGGCACATTCCAATAGACCACCCCATCAAAATACCTCCAAGGGAATATCCCCTCAAGCGCATATCGAGATTATTCGAGAAGAAATTCTGAACATCTGCAAGATGCCTCGATAGCAGGTACTTCAACGTCTCAACGTAATATTCACGCTTGATTTTCGCGTGAAATTTCCTAAATGCCAGTGATTAGCACTGGCCAAATGCCGCCCCAGATGGGAACCTTTCCCTCCACGGAGACGTCCACTCCCCTGCAACCCGCTTCGGTTCAGGGCTGGTTTCACCTGCTTCACGAGCCCGACGGGGTTCGGCTCATGGCCTGATGCCGCGCATCGGGCTGCTGCTCGCGACCACGCTGCCCGCCGCCAGGAATGGCCGGCCACACGGGGGTGTGATCGCCGACTATAAAAAAGGAGTCCGCCTGTGGCTGCACGCTACGGAAAAGGGCTGTTGGGATGGGCCGCCGTGCTCGTCATCCTGGCCCTGCTGGTCCACTGGATCGGCATCGACACGATCGACCGCTACCGCGACGATCTTGGGTTCTACCTGCAAGCGCACCTGGTCTTGGTGCTGGCTTCGATGGCGGCGGCGCTGGCCGTGGGCATCCCCGCCGGCATTGCCCTGAGTCGACCGCACCGGGTCGACAAGGCCGAGCGCTTCATGCAGTTTTTCAACGTTGGCAACACCATTCCTCCCCTGGCCGTCCTGGCCATCGCCCTGAGTATCCTGGGCATCGGCGCGGGTCCTGCGATCTTCGCGCTGTTCCTCGCCTCCCTGCTGCCCATCGTGCGCAATACCTACGAGGGCCTGAAAAACGTCCCCGCCTCGCTCAAGGAAGCCGCCACCGGCATCGGCATGACCCCGCGCCAGCAGCTGTGGCAGGTGGAACTGCCCAATGCCGTGCCGATCATCGTCGGCGGAGTCCGCGTGGCCCTGGCGCTGAACGTCGGTACCGCGCCGCTGGCGTTTTTGATCGGCGCCAACAGCCTGGGCAGCCTGATCTTCCCCGGCATCGCCCTGAACAACCAGCCGCAGCTGTTGCTGGGTGCCGCGTGTACCGCGCTGCTGGCCCTGGCGCTCGACGCGCTGGTGAGTTTCTCCAGCAAACGCTGGCTGGAACGTGGCCTGGCCCGATAACAAGAGGGAAACCATGAAGAAAACAATCGCCCTGTTGCTGGGCGCGGCCCTGCTATGCGCAGGCTTTGCCCAGGCAGCGGAAAAACCGCTGATCCGCATCGGCGCACGGGTGTTCACCGAACAGACCGTGCTCGCCGAAATCACCGCCCAGTACCTGCGCGCCAACGGCTTCGACGTGCGGGTGACCGCCGGTCTTGGCAGCAACATCGCCCGCCAGGCCCAGGAAACCGGGCAGCTTGACCTGATGTGGGAATACACCGGGGTCTCACTGGTGTCCTACAACCATATCGACGAACGCATGCCCAGCGCCGAAGCCACCTACGCCCGGGTCAAAAAACTCGACGCAGAAAAAGGACTGGTCTGGCTGACTCCGTCGAAATTCAGCAACACCTACGCCCTGGGGCTGCCCAGGCAGGTTGCCGCAGCCTATCCGCAGGTCAACACCATCAGCGATCTAAACCAGGTGCTGCGTAACGAGCCCGGCCGCAACCACCTGGTGGCGCTGGACACCGAGTTCGCCAACCGCCCCGATGGCCTGGTCGGCCTGCGCGAGATGTACGGGCTGCCCCTGGACCGGCGCAACATCCGCCAGATGGATGGCGGCCTGGTCTACACGGCGATGCGCAACAACCAGGTGTTCGCCGGCCTGGTCTACACCACCGACGGGCGCCTGGACGCCTTCGACCTCAAGCTGCTGGAAGACGACAAGCACTATTTCCCCGACTACACCGCAGCGCCCGTGCTGCGCAAGGCAGTGCTCGACGCCCACCCGCAACTGGCCACCCTGCTCGAGCCGCTGGCCAATCAGCTCGACGACCAGACCATGCGCAAGCTCAACGCCCAGGTCGATGTCGAGCATCAGAGCCCGACCGTGGTCGCCGCGGCATTCCTGCGTGAGCATTCACTCGGCGAGGTACAACCATGAACCTGCTCGACACCTTTGCCCACCTCGACTGGGCGCAGGTCCTGCAACTGACCTGGCAGCACATCATGCTGGTCGGCATCGCGGTGAGCCTGGCCATCATCGTCGGCGTGCCGCTGGGCATCCTGATGACCCGCTTCCCGGTGTTCGCCGGCCCCCTGCAGGCCAGCGCCACGGTGTTGCTGACCATCCCCTCGATTGCCCTGTTCGGCCTGCTGCTGCCGTTCTATTCGAAGTTCGGCCAGGGCCTGGGACCGCTGCCGGCGATCACCGCCGTGTTCCTTTATTCACTGCTGCCGATCCTGCGCAACACCTACCTGGCCCTGACCAACGTCGAACCGGGCATCCGCGAGGCCGCACGCGGCATCGGCATGACCTTCGGCCAGCGCCTGCGCATGGTCGAGTTGCCCATCGCCGTGCCGGTGATCCTCGCCGGCGTGCGCACTGCCGTGGTGATGAACATCGGCGTGATGACCATCGCCGCGACCATCGGCGCCGGCGGCCTGGGCGTGCTCATCCTCACCGCCATCAGCCGCAGCGACATGTCGATGCTGCTGGTCGGCGCCGTGCTGGTCAGCCTGCTGGCGATCATCGCTGACCTGCTCCTGCAAACCCTGCAACGTGCCCTGACTCCGGAAGGACTGCGCCCATGATCGAACTGAAGAACCTCAGCAAGACCTTCAACGTCAACGGCAAGGACGTCAAAGCCGTCGACGCGGTCAACCTCACCGTCAACGAAGGGGAAATCTGCGTGTTCCTCGGCCCCTCGGGCTGCGGCAAGAGCACCACGCTGAAGATGATCAACCGCCTGATCACCCCGACCGCCGGCCAGGTGTTCATCAATGGCGAGGACACCAGCGCGCTGGACGAAGTGACCCTGCGCCGGCATATCGGTTACGTGATCCAGCAGATCGGCTTGTTCCCCAACATGACCATCGAAGAGAACATCACCGTGGTCCCGCGCCTGCTCGGCTGGGACAAGCAGCGCTGCCACGACCGCGCCCGCGAGCTGATGCACATGATCAAGCTCGAGCCCAAGCAGTACCTGCAGCGCTACCCACGCGAACTCTCCGGTGGCCAGCAGCAGCGCATCGGCGTGATCCGCGCCCTGGCCGCCGAGGCCCCGGTGCTGTTGATGGACGAGCCATTCGGCGCGGTCGACCCGATCAACCGCGAGATGATCCAGAACGAGTTCTTCGAGATGCAGCGGGCACTGAACAAGACCGTGATCATGGTCAGCCACGACATCGACGAGGCCATCAAGCTGGGCGACAAGATCGCCATCTTCCGCGCAGGCCGGCTGCTGCAGCTGGATCACCCGGACACCTTGCTGGCCCATCCGGTGGACGATTTCGTCAGCAACTTCGTCGGCCAGGACAGCACGCTCAAGCGCCTGCTGCTGGTCCGCGCCGAGGATGCCGCGGACAACGCGCCATCGGTGAGCCCGGAAACAGCGGTGAGCGACGCGCTGGAACTGCTGGACGAGCATGACCGCCGCTACGTGGTGGTCACCGATGGGCAGAACAAGGCGCTGGGTTATGTGCGCAGGCGCGACATGCACCGCCAGCAGGGGACGTGCGGGGATTTCCTGCGGACGTTCAATGCCACCGCGGCCCATGACGAGCACTTGCGCATCCTGCTGTCGCGGATGTACGAGTTCAACCGGGCATGGTTGCCGGTGCTGGATGCCGAAGGGATGTTTTTGGGGGAGGTGACGCAGGAGTCGATTGCGGCGTACCTGAGCTCGGGCAGGTCGCGGGGCGGCAAGACCAGTATCGTGTCGCCTGCCGAGGCAGTGGCCTCCTGATAGAAAGCCGGGGGCGCTTTGCGCCCCTTTCGCGACACAAGGCCGCTCCTACAGGGGACCGCATTCCATTGTAGGAGCGGCCTTGTGCCGCGAAAGGACCGCAAAGCGGTCCCATTCAGAATCCTACACTGGCCTGCACATAGAACGTGCGCGGCTCACCCACATAGATCCCGGCATTGTTATCGCTGGAACGGGTGAAGTACTGCTTGTCGAAGAGGTTCTTCACCCCCGCCGCCAGCTTCAGGTTCGACAGCTGCGGCCCGAAGTCATAGCCGCCACGGGCATGCCAGGTCACGTACCCCGGGATATCGCCATACTGCCCGTCGGCACTCGGCTCGGTAATGTAGTCACCGTTGAAGCTGCCGTTGGCATTGATCCCGGTCCCCGGCGCGCGCTGCTTGGATTGGGCGTAGGCATCCAGGTTCCAGGTCCAGCGGTTGACGGCGTAACGCAGCCCGGCAGTGGCTACCTGGCGCGAGTAGAACGGCAGGTCGCGACCCTTGAAGCCGGGAATCTCCCCTTCATAGGTAGCGCGGGTGTAGGTGTAGCCACCATTGACCGACAGGCCTTCCAGGCGCGGATCGAGTCCGGCCAGGTCATAGCGCACCGAGGCCTCGATGCCCTGGTGCTTGGTCGCCCCCAGGTTGGTCCAGCCGATGTCGTTGCTGATGTACTGCAGCTCGTCGTCGAAGTCGATGTAGAACGCGGTCAGCTCACCGGCAAAACCGCCGTTGTCATAGCGCGTACCCACTTCATAGGTCTTGGCTTTCTCCGGCTCCAGGCCATTGGCCGTGTTGTTGCCGGTTCCGCCCTGGCCCAGCTGGAAATACTGCAGGCTGCCGAAGGACGTCTCGTAGTTGGCGAACAGCTTCCAGGCATCGGACATGTGATACATCACGCTCAGCGCCGGCAGCGGTTCGTTGCTGGTGATGCTGCGGTTCTTCTCCGCCACCGGGCGGTAGTTGGCGTCCAGCACCGGGCGGTCGCGCCAGTCGGTGTTGATGTGCTCGAAGCGGATGCCCGGGGTGATGGTCCAGTTGCCGACGTCGATCTTGTCGTCGATGTAGTAGGCGCTGGCCTCGGTGCCGCCGCTGCGGTCCTGGAACACATGGCCGTCGGAGGTCGGGGTGACGGTGGGCACGTTGTCGACCAGGGCCAGGCGCGTGGATTGCTCGCGCATGGCTTCCTTCAGGTAGCGATAGCCGACGCTGACTTCCTGGGTGGTCGGGCCGACGAAGAAGATCCGCGACAGGCGTGGCTCGATGGCGAAGGTGTGGTAGTTGCGCGGGTACGACGACAGGGTCTTCATGTCGCGCGCGGCGATGGCGCTGCCACGGAAGCTGTCGGTGTAGTAGGTCAGCACCTCGAACTGGGTGGCGTCGTCGATCTGGCGCAGCCACTTGAACGACACGTCCTTGCGCCGGCCACTGAAGTAGTCGTAGTCGCGCACCGACTGGTAGGGGTCGTGATCGTACTGGGCCTGGG
Organism: Mitsuaria sp. RG; assembly: GCF_028369275.1. Classification (NCBI taxonomy): domain Bacteria; kingdom Pseudomonadati; phylum Pseudomonadota; class Betaproteobacteria; order Burkholderiales; family Sphaerotilaceae; genus Roseateles; species Mitsuaria sp. RG. The sequence continues at coordinate 87,930 of NZ_JAQMYQ010000014.1, read as the reverse complement.
TCAGCCCGCCAGGCATGTCGGCACGGCCGTCGTAGTAGTGGAAGTTGAGCCAGAACTCGTCGACATCGGTCGGTGCCCAGTGGGTCTTGAGCATCACGTCGTCGATATCGTTGTCGTTGTTGCTGCTGCGGTAGCCGTCACCGTTTACGCCGGTGTACAGCAGCGCCACGCCCATGCCGTTATCGGCGGTGCCACCGACGAAGGCCGATTCGGTATGTTTCCAGCCGCCATGGCGGGAAGTCTCCAGGGTGGTGGACAACTCGCCGGTCGCCTTCTCGGGAATCGCCCGGGTCACGAAGTTGATCACCCCGCCGACGTTCTGCGGTCCGTAGCGCACGGAACCGGCGCCGCGTACCACATCGATGCTGTCGAGGTTGCCCGAGGAGATCGGCGCCATCGACAGCTGCGGCTGGCCGTAAGGGGCGAAGGCCGCCGGGATGCCGTCGATCAGCACGGTCGAACGCGGCGACAGGCGCGAGGTAAGGCCGCGCACGCCGACGTTCAGCGACAGGTCGCTGCCGCCGGTGCCGTTGGAGTCCTGCACCTGCACGCCCGGAATGCCGCGCAGGGCGTCGCGCACGTTCATCGTGCCCTTCTCCACCATCGCTTCGCGGCGCACCACGGTGCGCGCGCCAGGATGGTTCTGCACCACGCTCTGCTGGGCGTCGCCCAGCCAGTCACCGACCACTTTCACATCGGTGGGCGCCAGCTCCAGGCTGCCGCTGGTCAGGCTGCCGGCGGCCTGGGCCGGCTTGACCACCACGGTGTCCGCGGACTGCTCGAAGGTCAGCCCGCTGCCTTGCAGCAGTTGCTGCAGGGCCTGCTCCGGCGCCAGGTTGCCGGACACCGCCGGGGCCTGCTTGCCGTCCACCAGCTCGGGGCTGAAGAACAGTTGCAGGTTGGTCTGCTGGCCAAGCTGCTTGAGCGCGCCCGCCAGCGGCTGGGCCTGGATCTGGATGGTATCGGCGTAGCTGTTGCCAGCGGCGGCGCTGACCGCCAGGGCAAGCGCCAGGCGGCGCAGCTGGAGAAGGGGCTTATTGTTGTTCACGTCTTCGAGAGGTCCTGAGAGTCGGGATAAACGCCAACCGCATGCAAATGTAAATGCTTGGCAGTTGCAGCTGGCGGGGAAGACGAACGAACGGAAAAAAACCTGAATTTATTTCAGAACAATTTCGCTGGAGCCATCCGGACGGGTGTTCACCTGCACCGGCAGGATGCTTGGCAACGCCCGCAGCAGCGCGTCCGGGTCATCGGTGCTGAAGGTGCTCGACAGGCGTAGCGCGGCGGCCTTGCCGGGTGCCACATGCAGCGGCTGGGCGCGATAGCGCGAGACCTCCGCCACCACCTCGCTCAGCGGCGCGTTGTCGAACACCAGCTTGCCCTGGCGCCAGGCGGTCACGGCGTTGGCGTCGACTACATAGGGCGCGGCGACCTTACCCTGGGCGTCGATGTGCGAACCCTGCCCGGCACCGAGCAGCGCCAGCGACTCGGCCGCGCCCTGCACCTTCACCGAACCCTGCTCCACCGCCACGCGGGTGCTGGTCGGCTCCTGGCGCACATCGAAGCGGGTGCCGGTGACGGTGACCTCGCCCTGTGCGGTGCTCACCACGAATGGTCGGCCACTGTCGTGGGCAACGATGAACATCGCCTCGCCCGCAGCCAGGCGCACATGGCGACGCCCCGAAGAGAACATCACCTGCACCTGGGTGGCACTGTTGAGTTCCAGCCGTGATCCGTCCGGCAGCTCGACCGGACGCCGCTCGCCCAGGGCTGTAGTCAAGGTGTCCTGATGGTTGAGCTGCTGATACTGCCAACCCGTCCAGCCCAGCCCCAGCGCGACCACCGCCACGCCGGCCGCCAATGCCTGGCGCAGCAGGCGGCGGCGTGGGAGCTGGCGCACCGGCTCGGGCTGGCACAGCGCTTCGAGGCGTTGTCGGGGGATGAAATCGGCGGCGCGCCACAGCTGCACCAGGCGCTGGTATTCCTCGCGATGGCGTGGGTGCTGCGCCAGCCATGCCTGCAAGGCCTGCTGCACGGCGCTGTCATGCGGCGCTTCCTGGGCCCGGGCAAACCAGCTGGCCGCCTGCTCGCCCACGGGATCGGGCGCATGCTGTCTGATCAATGGGCTCTCCTGACTCATCTGGCCGACACATCCAAGTGCTCACGCAGATGTCGGAGCGTGCGGATCATATACTTTTCGACCATGTTCTTGGTCAAACCCATGCGCTCGGCGATCTCTGCCTGGGTCAGGCCCTCGAGCTTCTGCCAGATGAACACCCGGCGGCAGTTCAGCGGCAGTTCGGCCAGCGCCCGCTCGACGCTGTCGGCCAGTTCCAGGGCATGCACATAAGCCTCCGGGTCGCTGCCATTGGCGGCGCCGTCGGCGAACGCCTCAAGTTCCAGCGCCTGGCGACGGTCCTCGCGGCGAAAGCCATCGACGGCGATGTTGCGGGCGGTCTGGTGCAGGTAGGCACGCGGCTGCTCGACCTGCTCGTTGGGGTTTTCCAGAACCCGGACAAAGGCGTCGTGAGCGAGGTCCTCGGCCTGCTGACGACTGCGCAACTTGCGCGTCCAGGTGCCGATCAGCTCATGGTAGTGGTCGAGGAAGCCTTTGTGTCCGGACACGTTCGGGGTCGTCAGGGAGGCAGATGAGGTCGCGAATAGTAATGTTTCTCATCAAGGACGGCAATCGGCCCATTCTTGAGCCGACCAAGGGTGGTTTCCGGTGTCGGTAACAAAAAATTTATGGCGATTTCGAAAAAAATGACGGGCGTCGCGCCGTGGCCATAAATATGAACACTCTCCGGAAAAACCCCGTTCACCACACAACCCCGACAAACGGTCTTCTGCCGATTCTTCGGCTCTTTCGCGGCGAAAGCCAGCCAACATGCAAAGAACCCAGCTATCAGCCGTTCGCGACCAGATCGCCACCTATTCCACAATTTTTAACGCTTGTGGCCTTTTCCGGAACATCCACGCCACGCATCGGTCGGTTATTGCAGCGGTGGGGCATCGATACACGACGAACACCCCGGACCTGCCTGTTGATCTTGCGGTTTTCACGTCCTAAAGTGCGCGCCGAACGTCCATGCTGGAAACGATCCATCCGGCTCAAGTACTGACGACGAGACAGCAAGGTCACCCGCCGCCCTTCCCTGGCACGGTTGACCTTTTTGCTTTCGGCGACATGCCTTGGGAAGTAGGCGAACCAAAGTGGGGATACGGAGGACGTTCAGTTTGCTGCCACTTATCTTTTCAGTTTGCCCATGGAGCCCTTGAGCATGTCGATCCAGGTCGAAGACTACTTTGCGCGTGACACCTTCCAGAAAATGAAGGCGTTCGCCGACAAGCAGGAAACCCCGTTCGTACTCATCGATACCCAGATGATCAGCCAGGCCTATGACGACCTGCGCGCCGGTTTCGAGTTCGCCAAGGTCTACTACGCGGTCAAGGCCAACCCGGCGGTCGAGATCATCGACCTGCTCAAGGAAAAAGGCTCGAGCTTCGACATCGCCTCGATCTACGAGCTGGACAAGGTGCTGGGCCGTGGCGTCAGCGCCGATCGCATCAGCTACGGCAACACCATCAAGAAGTCCAAGGACATCCGCTACTTCTTCGAGAAGGGCGTGCGCCTGTACGCCACCGACTCCGAAGCGGACCTGCGCAACATCGCCAAGGCCGCGCCGGGTTCGAAAGTCTATGTGCGCATCCTCACCGAAGGCTCCACCACCGCCGACTGGCCGCTGTCGCGCAAGTTCGGCTGCCAGACCGACATGGCCATGGACCTGCTGATCCTCGCCCGCGACCTGGGCCTGGTGCCCTACGGCATCTCCTTCCACGTAGGCTCCCAGCAGCGCGACATCAGCGTGTGGGACGCGGCCATCGCCAAGGTCAAGGTGATCTTCGAGCGCCTGAAGGAAGAAGACGGCATCGAACTGAAGCTGATCAACATGGGCGGCGGCTTCCCGGCCAACTACATCACCCGCACCAACAGCCTCGAGACCTATGCCGAAGAAATCATCCGCTTCCTCAAGGAAGACTTCGGCGACGACCTGCCGGAAATCATCCTCGAGCCAGGCCGTTCGCTGATCGCCAACGCCGGCATCCTGGTCAGTGAAGTGGTGCTGGTGGCGCGCAAGTCGCGTACCGCCGTCGAGCGCTGGATCTACACCGACGTGGGCAAGTTCTCCGGCCTGATCGAAACCATGGACGAGGCGATCAAGTTCCCGATCTGGACCGAGAAGAAAGGCGAGACCGAGGAAGTGGTGATCGCCGGCCCGACCTGCGACAGCGCCGATATCATGTACGAGAACTACAAGTACGGCCTGCCGCTGAACCTGGCCATCGGCGACCGCCTGTACTGGCTGTCCACCGGCGCCTACACCACCAGCTACAGCGCGGTGGAGTTCAACGGCTTCCCGCCGCTGAAGGCCTACTACCTGTAATGCACAACGGGGCCGCAAGGCCCCGTTTTCATTTGCCGCCCTGCCCCGCTCCTACAGGGGTGGCGCCGGCCTTCGTTCGATCTCCTCGGCATAGCGCGCCGCATGGGCCATCAGCGCCGGCCCCGCCCCCTGCAACGTCACCAGCGCACTGCGCAGGAAATTCAGGTTGCCCTCGACCCTGGCCCGCTCCAGCCATGGCCCGGCCTCGCCGATTTCCCCGCGCTCGACCAGCACCAGCGCCAGGCTGAACATCCCGCGAAAATCCCCGGCCTCGGCCGAGCGCCGATACCAGCGCACGGCCCGGGCAGGGCTTGGCGCAGTGGCAATACCTTGCTCCAGGTAGCGCCCATACAGGTTCATCGACTTGGCATGCCCCAGCTGCGCGGCCTTCTCGTAGCACATCAACGCCTGGGCCTGGTCGGCCGGCACCCCGCGCCCGGTGGCCAACAGGTTGGCCAGGTTGTACATCCCCCAGTCCAGGCCGGCGTCGGCCGCACGGGCATAGTGAATGGCCGCCTGCGCGAGCTCCACCTCGCCACCCCAGCCGTGCTCCAGGCAACGGCCGAGCATGTTGTGCGCCATGGCGCTGCCACCCTGGGCGGCGATGGCGAACCAACGGCGGGCCACGCCGGCATCCTCTTCGATACCGCGCCCATCGAGCAGGATCTGCCCAAGCAACAATTGCGCCTCGACCACCCCCTGCCCCGCCGCCGCCAGGATCGCCTGGGCGGCCTGGCCCGGACTGTGTTCGAGCATCGCCTGCAACCCGGCAACATCCACCACCTCTTCACGACGCAACTGATAGGACACGGCTCAGACCTCGGCCCAGCGGCGCAACAGATTGTGATAGGTACCGGTCAGTTGCAGCAGCGACGGATGCTCGGGCACATCGGCGGTGAGCTGGCGGATCGCGTTGTCCATCTCGAACAGCAAGGTGCGCTGGCTGTCCTCGCGCACCAGGCTCTGGGTCCAGAAGAACGCCGCATAGCGCGCCCCGCGAGTGACCGGGTTGACCTTGTGCAGGCTGGTGCCGGGGTACAGCACCAGGTCGCCGGCGGCCAGCTTGACCTCGCGCATGCCAAAGGTGTCCTGGATCACCAGCTCGCCACCGTCGTAGCTGTCCGGATCGCTGAGGAACAGCGTCGAGGACAGGTCGGTGCGCACCCGCTCCGGGCTGCCCTTGGGCTGGCGCAGGGCGTTATCGATGTGGAAATCGAAATTGCCCCCTTCGCGGTAGCAGTTGATCAGCGGCGGGAACACCTTGTGCGGCAGGGCCGCCGACATGAACAACGGGTTGCGCCACAGCCGCTCGATCAGCGCACTGCCGATCTCCTTGGCCAGCGCATGGCCCTCGGGCAACTGCAGGTTGTGCTTGGCCTTGGCCGACTGGTACCCCGCGGTGATCTTGCCGTCTGCCCAGTCGGCCTGCTCCAGGGCCTCGCGAATGCGCGAGATCTCGTCGGCGTCGAACAGCCCGGGAATATGAAGCAGCATGGCGGCGGCACCAGGTATGACTGAAGGAGCGCCAATGATATTGATTCCCTTTTACCTACCACAAGCCCTTTATCCATGGCACGACGGATGAGACCGTAAAAACCGTAAGGCGAAATTGTAAAGAATGTAAATTTATGGCGAATGTAAACGCTTCTCAATTGTTCGTTACAATCACTTACATTATGCTCCGCGGCCTTCATACCTTGGGGAAGGTCTACAACAATGCGTCACGTGCCATCTGCTGTGAGTTCACCACGTCTGCTCGCCTCCGCCATCGGCATGGCGATCACCGCCACCTCGGCCTATGCCGCCGACCCGGCCGCCATTACCGCCATCACCCTGGACGCCACCAGCGTCAATGGCAAGGCCGAACAGGCAAGCACCGAGTACAAGGTCGACAAGGCCTCGTCGCAGAAGTACACCGCGCCGCTGGTGGACACCCCACGGTCGGTCACCGTGATCCCGCAGCAGGTGATCAAGGACACCAACGCCATGTCCCTGCAGGATGCTCTGCGCACCGTGCCGGGTATCACCTTCGGTGCCGGTGAAGGCGGTAACCCGCAAGGCGACCGTCCCTTCATCCGTGGCTTCGACGCCCAGGGCGACACCTACCTGGACGGCGTGCGCGACACGGGTGCCCAGACCCGCGAAATCTTCGCCATCGAGTCTGTCGAAGTGGCCAAGGGGCCGAACTCGGCGGTCGGTGGCCGTGGCGCCGCAGGCGGCACCATCAACCTGGTGAGCAAGCGCGCGCACCTGGGCAACTCGCTGGACGGCGCCTGGACCTGGGGCAGCGACCAGACCCAACGCTACACCTTCGACGGCAACTACCAGTTCAGCGACAGCGTTGCCGGGCGCCTGAACCTGATGACCCACGAAAGCAATGTCGCCGGTCGCGACAAGGTCAACTACGACCGCTGGGGCATCGCCCCCTCGCTGGCCTTCGGCCTGGGTACACCAACCCGCGTCAACCTCGACTACTACCACCTGGAAAGCGACGACCTGCCGGACTCCGGCATCCCCTACAGCGTGCCCCGTGCAGGCAGCACCGCACGGACTTCGGCGCATCCGGACAAGCCGGTCGACGGTGGCGACAGCGACAACTTCTACGGCCTGACCGGACGCGACTTCCGTAAGACCCGTGTCGATATCGCGACCTTCGCCATCGAGCACGACCTGACCGACACGCTGACCATCAAGAACACCCTGCGCCACGGCAACAGCATGCAGGACTACGTGCTGACCCAGCCCGACGACAGCGCCGGCAACGTCAACAACAACGGTGTCTGGCGTCGCGCCAACAGCCGTGTGGGCAACACCGCCACCACCACCAACCAGACCGACCTGTTCGGCGAGTTCTACCTGGGCGGCCTGAAGAACAGCTTCTCCACCGGCGTCGAGTTCACCAAGGAAGAGTCCGACCGCCAGAGCTACACCGTTACCCCCAACAGCAAGCTCACCTGCACCGGCCCGGGCAGCGGCGGCAGCTGCACCTCGCTGGACAACCCGAACCCGGACGACAACTGGGTCGGCACGGTCGAGCGCAACTACGCCGGCACCAGGACCAACAGCAAGACTCGCGCACTCTATGTGTTCGACACCCTGGAGCTGACCCCGCAATGGCTGCTGAACATGGGCCTGCGCTATGACCACTTCGACACCGATTACCGTGGCTACAATGCCGACGGCAGTACCGCGGTGAGCAGCAAGGGCGTACCCGCCAAAGGCTCGGACACCAGCGAGTTCATCACCGGCCAGCTGGGCCTGGTGTGGAAACCGGCGGACAACGGCAGCATCTATGTGTCCTACGCCACCTCCGCCACGCCGCCTGGCGCCATGCTCGGCGAGGGCACCGAAGGCAACCCGCTGGGCAACACCACCGACCGTTCCGGCAACCTGCTGGGCAGTGACATGGAGCCGGAAGAGACCACCAACTACGAGCTCGGCACCAAGTGGGACCTGCTCGACCAGCGCCTGTCCCTGGCTGCGGCGCTGTTCCGCACCGAGAAGGAGAACGCCCGGGTCCAGGTCAACACCAACACTTACGAGAACGTCGGTGAAACCCGTGTGCAAGGCATCGAGCTGTCGGCCAGCGGCAAGCTGACCGACAAGTGGCAGGTGTTCGCCGGCTACACCTACATGCAGGCCCGCCAGATCGACGGTGGCCCGCTGGGCAAGGCGAACGACGGCAACCAGTTGCCCAACACGCCGAACAACAGCGCCAGCCTGTGGACCACCTACCAGCTGACGCCGAAGCTGACGGTCGGCGGCGGCGCCTTCTATGTGGATGACGTCTACGGCAGCGTGGCCAACACCACCATGGTCGACAGCTACGTACGCTACGACGCCATGGCCGCCTACAAGCTGACCAAGAACATCGACCTGCAGCTGAACGTGCAGAACCTCACCAACGAGGTCTACTACGACAAGGCCTACTCCACCCACTTCGCCAACCAGGCGGCAGGGCGCACGGCGTTGCTGACCACCAGCGTGCACTTCTGATGTAAGCGGCGTCTGCACTGGCCTCTTCGCGGGTAAACCCGCCCCCACAGGTTCGCCACCGCTCCGAAGGTCAGTGCTGTACCTGTGGGGGCGGGATTGCCCGCGAAGAGGCCGGCACAGGACACCCCGCCCCGTTCATTCCCGTGAACGGGGCGTTTACGTACCAAGGCATAATGCACGCCGCGCAGTTCCTGGCGGCAATACAAGGTGATCGATGTGGTGAAGAAGACGCTGTTCCAATTGCACTGGTTCTTTGGCATCACCGCCGGCCTGGTGCTGGCGCTGATGGGCGTGACCGGCGCGATCTGGTCGTTCCAGGAAGAACTGCTGCGCGCGTTCAACGCCGAGGTGCTCAAGGTCGAGGTACGCCAGGAAGGCGTGCTGCCGCCGGCCGAGCTGGTGCGCCGGGTCGAGGCCGCGCAAGGCGACAAGGTCTCCATGCTCTGGGTCGATATCCGCGAAGGCAACGCCGCACGGATCTTCTTCACCCCCGCCCCCGGCGAGCGCCGTGGTGCGCTGCGCTACGCCGATCCGTACACCGGCGAGCTCAAGGGTGACGTCGCCGGCCTGGGCTTCTTCAACCTCATGCTCAACCTGCACCGGTTCCTGGCCATGGGCGACACAGGCCGGCAGATCACCGGTGCCTGCACCCTGATGCTGATCTTCTTCTGCCTCTCCGGGCTGTACCTGCGCTGGCCGCGCAAGGCACTGAACTGGCGGACCTGGCTGACGCTGGACTGGGCGAAGAAAGGCCGTGCCTTCAACTGGGACCTGCACGCGGTGTTCGGCACCTGGTGCCTGGTGTTCTACCTGCTGTTCGCCCTGACCGGGCTGTTCTGGTCCTACGAGTGGTACCGCGAAGGCCTCAATCGCCTGCTGGCCGACCAGCCTGCGGCGGGCGAGCAGAAGCGTGGCGAAGGCCGTGGCGGTCGCCATGGGCCGCCCAAGGCCGACAAGAACGCTCCGCCTCTTATTGTCGATTACGAGGCCATCTGGACCAACCTCAAGGCCGCCGCAGGCCCTGGCCTGTCCACCTACAACCTGCGCCTGCCGCCGGCCGGCGGGCAACCGGCGACCCTGTTCTACCTGCTGCAGGGCGCCGACCACGAGCGCGCCCTCAACACCCTCACACTCGACCCGGCCACCGGCCAGGTCAAGCGTCACGAGCGCTACACCGACAAGTCGTTCAAGGCCCAGTTGCTGCAGAGCGTCTATGCCCTGCACGTGGGCAGCTACTTCGGCCTGCCGGGGCGAATCATCGTCACCCTCGCCAGCCTGACCATGCCGCTATTCTTCGTCACCGGCTGGCTGCTGTACCTCGACCGCCGGAGCAAGAAGCGCCAGGTGCGCACCGCCCGTGGCGCGGTGGCCGCTCAGGCGAACGACGGCGACAGCTGGCTGATCGGTTTCGCCAGCCAGAGCGGCTTTGCCGAGCAGCTCGCCTGGCAGAGCGCCGGTCAACTGCAAGCCGCCGGCTTGCCGGTGCAGGTACGCCCGCTGGCCGAACTGGGCGAGGCCGAATTGCGCCAGGCCAACCGCGCGCTGTTCGTGGTCAGCACCTTCGGCGACGGCGAAGCCCCGGACAGCGCCCGTGGCTTCGAGCGCAAGGTGCTCGGCCAACCTTGGCCGCTGGATCACCTGGACTACGCCCTGCTGGCCCTGGGCGACCGCCAGTACCCACACTTCTGCGGCTTCGCCCGCCGGCTCCAGGCCTGGCTCGGCGAACGCGGTGCCACCTGCGCCTTCAGCCCGGTGGAGGTGGACAACGCCGACCCCGCCGCGCTGCAGCTGTGGCAACAGGAACTGACGCAATTCACTGGCGCCCGCCCGGTCGCCGCCTGGCAGCCGCCGAGCTTCGGCAACTGGCAACTGTTGCGCCGCGAACGGATCAACCCGGGCAGCCAGGGGGCGCCGGTGTACCTGCTGGGCCTGCAGGCAGAAGCGCCCGCGACCTGGGAAGCCGGCGACCTGATTGAGATCCTGCCGCGCAACGGCCAGCCTCGTGTCGATGCCTTCCTTGCCGGCCTGGGCCTCGACCCAGGCAGCCCGGTGCAGCTCGACGACCTGCAGGAAACACTGGTGCAGGCCCTGGCCACCCGCCAGTTGCCGGTCAGCCGCGAACACCTGGTCGGACTGCATGCCCAGGCACTGGTCGATGCCCTGATCCCGCTCACCGCCCGTGAATACTCGATTGCCTCCATCGCCAGCGATGGCGTGCTGGAGCTGATCGTGCGACAGGAACGCCACGCCGATGGCAACCTCGGCCTGGGCTCCGGCTGGCTGACCGAATACCTGCCGCTGCAAGGCAGCGTCAGCGCGCGCCTGCGTCGCAATAGCGGTTTCCATTTGCCCGCCGAGTCGGCGCCCTTGGTAATGATCGGCAATGGCACCGGCCTGGCCGGTCTGCGCAGCCTGCTCAAGGCCCGGATTGCCGGGGGCGAACAGCGCAACTGGCTACTGTTCGGCGAACGCAACCGGGCGCACGATCTGCTGTGCGGTGAGGAACTGCAAGGCTGGGTGGAAAGCGGCGATCTGCAACGACTGGACCTGGCGTTTTCGCGGGACCAGGCCGAGAAAATCTATGTGCAGGACGTGCTGTTGCAGCAGGCCGCCGAGTTCAAGCGCTGGGTGGATGACGGCGCTTGCGTGTATGTCTGTGGGAGCCTGCAAGGGATGGCTGCCGGGGTGGATGCGGCGTTGCAGGGGATGCTGGGTGAAGCTGTCGTGCAGCAGTTGATCGAGGATGGGCGATATCGGCGAGACGTGTATTGAACAGTCACATCCCTGGGGGCGCGTTGCGCCCCTTTCGCGGCACAAGGCCGCTCCTACATGGGGTTGCGATCTCCTGTAGGAGCGGCCTTGTGCCGCGAAAGCGCCTCATGACCTTCAATGCAATTCGAAGGTATCGGCATCCAGGTTCGCCGGGAACCGCGCCCGGTACGCTGCCAGCTCCGCAGCCCGCAGCACCACGGTGAACACCCCGTCGGCCTCACCCGCGCTCAGCAGGCTCTCGCCCTGGAAGTCCAGCACCTGGCTGTCGCCGGAATAGGCGAAGCCCTTGCCATCGGTGCCCACCCGGTTCACCGCCGCGACGAAGCACAGGTTCTCGATGCCCCGCGCCGGCAGCAGGCGGTTCCAGTGCAGGCGCCGCGCCGCCGGCCAGTTGGCGGTGTACAGCAGCAAGTCGGTGTCCTGGGCGTCGCGGCTCCACACCGGGAAGCGCAGGTCGTAGCAGATCAGCGGGCGGATCCGCCAACCCTTGAGCTCGAACTGCACCTGGCGCTCGCCCGGGGTGTAGTGCTTGTGCTCGCCGGCCATGCGGAACAGGTGACGCTTGTCGTAGTGCAGGATCTCACCGTCGGGCCGTGCCCACAGCAGCCGGTTACGGTGGCTGCCGTCGGCGGCCTGGATGATCACGCTGCCGGTGATCACCGCGTTGGCTTTTTTCGCCTGGGCCTTGAGCCACTTGTAGGTCGGGCCGTTCTCCGGCTCCGCCAGGCTTTCGGACTCCATCGAGAAACCGGTGGTGAACATTTCCGGCAGGACCACCAGGTCCACCTCGCCGGCCTGCCCGATCAGTTCCTCGAAGTGCGCGTAGTTGGCCTCGCGGTCGTGCCAGGCCAGGGTGGTCTGCACCAGGGCGATTTTCAGGTTCGGCAGTTGGCTCAGATCGCGCATAGTTTCTCCGCTGCCTGGCGCAGCGTCTCCTCGCGTTTGGCAAAGCACAGGCGCACCAGGCGTTGCTCGGGGATGGGTTGCTGGTAGAACACCGACACCGGGATGCTGGCCACGCCATGCTCACGGGTCAGCCACAGGGCCATGTCGACATCGTTCAGGTCGGGCCGGATCTGCGAATAGTCCACCAGTTGGAAATAGGTGCCCGGCGTACGGGTGAAGGTGAAACGCGAGGCCTGCAGCAGGTCGCAGAACAGGTCGCGCTTGGCCTGGTAGAAGGCCGGCAGCTCGTCGATATGCTCGGGGTGCTCGGCCATGAAGTCGGCCAGGGCGCACTGCAAGGGGGTCACGCCACAGAAGTTGACGTACTGGTGTACCTTGCGCAGTTCCGCGCCCAGTGCCGGCGGAGCGACCACATAGCCGGTCTTCCAGCCGGTGACGTGGTAGGTTTTGCCGAACGAGCTGACCACGAACGCCCGCGAATAGAGCTGCGGGTGGGCCAGCACGCTGGCATGGTGCACGCCGTCATAGATCAGGTGCTCGTAGACCTCGTCGCTGATCAGGTAGATATCGCGGTCACCGATCAGCCTGGCCAGTTGGTCCAGGTCTTCGCGGCTGATCAGCGCGCCGCTGGGATTGTGCGGCGAGTTGAGGATGACCATGCGCGTGCGCGGGCTCAGGGCATCGCTGAATTTCTGCCAATCGATGCTGAAGCTGCCGTCGGTCAGCGGCACATGCACGCAGCGCCCGCCGGCCAGTTCCACGGACGGCTCGTAGCTGTCGTAGCTGGGGTCGAAGACGATCACCTCGTCGCCGGCATGGATGACCGCCTGGATGGCGCAGAAGATCGCCTCGGTGGCACCGGGGGTGATGGTCACCTCCTGGTCGGCATCGACATTCGCGCCGTACAGCCGGGCGATCTTCGCCGCCACCTGCTGGCGCAGTGCCGGCAGGCCGGTCATGGGCGAGTACTGGTTGTGCCCGGCGGCCACATGACGACCGACGGCATCGAGCAAGGCCTGGGGGCCGTTGAAGTCAGGGAAGCCCTGGGAGAGGTTGAGCGCACCGGTCTGCATGGCCAGTTGCGACATGGTGGTGAAGATGGTCGTGCCGACGTTCGGCAGTTTGCTGCGGATCATGGAGCCCTCTTTCCTGGGGTTTGTCCGGCACGGGGTTGGGTCCGAGCATAGCGGATCGAGCAGTCAGGAAAAAGGTTGAAACAATAGGGGGATTGCGGTGGGTCAACGTGTAGGGGGAGATCAGGATTTACGCACATCCCTGTAGGAGCGGCCTTGTGCCGCGAAAGGGCTGCAAAGCAGCCCCGGCTTCCTTGCAGCGCATTCTGAACCCTGGGGCTGCTACGCAGCCCTTTCGCGGCACAAGGCCGCTCCTACAGGGGGCGCACGGCCTGGGAAGGCACGCCAAGCGGTTGTTAACGCTTGTCGCGGCGCTTCTTCTCGGCCTTCTTGTGGTGCGACATCAGGCGACGCTTCTTGTTGACCTGGCGATCGGTGAGGGTGTTTTTCTTGCCCTCGAACGGGTTGTCACCGCCCTTGTACTCGATGCGGATCGGCGTGCCGACCAGCTTGAGCACCCGGCGGTAGGTGTTCTCCAGGTAACGCGAGTAGGAGTTGGGGATCTTGTCGGTCTGGTTGCCGTGGATCACGATCAGCGGCGGGTTGGCGCCACCGAGGTGGGCATAGCGCAGCTTGATCCGGCGACCGTTGACCAGCGGCGGCTGGTGCACGCTGATGGCGTCTTCGAGGATCTGTGTCAGGCGGCTGGTCGGCCAGCGGGTGACCGCCGACTTGAACGCGGCCTGCACCGACTTGTACAGGTGGCCCACGCCGGTGCCGTGCAGCGCCGAGATGAAGTGGATGTCGGCGAAGTCGACGAAGAACAGCCGGCGTTCCAGCTCGGTCTTCACGTAGTCGCGCTCACCCGACTCCATGCCGTCCCACTTGTTCAGGGCGATGACCACGGCGCGGCCGGCGTCCAGGGCGAAGCCCAGCAGGTTGAGGTCGTGGTCGACCACGCCTTCGCGGGCGTCCATGACGAAGATCACCACGTTGGCGTCCTTGATCGCCTGCAGGGTCTTCACCACCGAGAACTTCTCGACTTCCTCGTGGATCTTGCCGCGCTTGCGCACGCCGGCGGTGTCGATGAAGGTGTACTTCTCGCCATCACGCTCGAACGGGATGTAGATACTGTCGCGGGTGGTGCCCGGCTGGTCGTACACCACCACGCGCTCTTCGCCGAGCATGCGGTTGACCAGGGTCGACTTGCCCACGTTGGGGCGGCCGATGATGGCGATCTTGATACCGTCTTTCTCGCTCGGGCCGGGGATGCGCGTGGCTTCCTCGCCTTCGGCGACATCCTCGTCGAGGGCTTCTTCCTCGGGATCACGGGGAATATGGCCGAGCAGCGACTCCATCAGGGCGTTGATACCACGGCCCTGGGAGCCCGCCACCGGAATGGCGTTGCCCATGCCCAGCGGCGAGAACTCGGCGCGGGCGATATCGGGGTCGATGTTGTCGATCTTGTTGGCGACCAGGATCGCTTCCTTGTTCCGCTTGCGCAGGTGATCGGCGATCATCTGGTCGGCGGCGGTCATGCCGGCACGGGCATCGACCAGGAACAGCACGTAGTCGGCTTCCTCGATGGCCATCAGCGACTGCTCGGCCATCTTCTCGTCCATGCCCACTTCGTCACCGGTGATACCGCCGGTGTCGATGAGGATGTACGAACGACCCTGCCAGCTGGCATCGCCGTACTGGCGGTCACGGGTCAGGCCCGACAGGTCACCGACGATGGCGTCGCGGGTCTTGGTCAGGCGGTTGAACATGGTGGATTTACCGACGTTCGGCCGGCCCACCAGGGCGATTACGGGAACCATGCGGCTCTCCACTCTTGAATTCTTGAAAATGCAAAGGCCGCTGCAAGGCAGCGGCCGGAGTTCGGGCGGCGCTTCATGCGCCGCGGCCTGAGCCCGCGAGCGAGCTCAAGCATAGCTTCAGCGGATGGTCAGTGCCTCGAGCTTGCCGCTGTTGCCGAAGACGTAGATGGTGTCGCCGACCACCAGGGGTCGGGCGCGCAGGCCATCGCTGTCGATACGCTCACGGCCGACGAAGCGGCCATCGACCTGGCTGAGCAGGTGCAGGTAACCTTCGAAGTCGCCCACCGCCACATAGCTGGAGAACACTTCCGGCGCCGACAGCTGACGGCGAGCCATCGAGTCGTTGCTCCACAGCGAGCTGGAGGAACGCTCGTCGACGCTTTGCACGGTACCCGACGCTTCGCTTACGTAGACGTTGCCGAAGCCCTGGGCGACACCCACGTAGCTGGAGGCATCGCGCTGCCACAGCACGCGACCGCTTTCCAGCTCCAGGCCGGCGACGCGACCCTGGTAGGTGCCGACGTACAGGGTACCACCGGACAGCAGCAGGCCGCCGTCGATGTCCACCACCCGGTCCAGCTCGGAACGGCCCTGCGGAATCGCCACGCGGCTCTCCCACACCGGCACGCCGTTGCTGATGTCGACCGCCACCACCTTGCCGGTGGACAGGCCGGCCACGGCCAGGCGGTTGGTCACCACCGGCGCGCCGGTGCCGCGCAGGGTCAGCACGGCCGGGCTGTTCTCGTAGATCCAGCGACGGTCGCCGGTGGCGGCGTCGAAGCCGACCAGGCGGTCGTCCTGGGTCTGTACCACCACCACGTCGCCGTTGTTGGCCGGCGGCGCCAGCACTTCGCTGCTGACGCGCGAGCGCCAGCGCTCCTCGCCGGTGCTGGAATCCAGGGCGATGACCTCGCCTTTGAGGGTTCCCAGCATGACCAGGCCGTAGCCCACGCCCACGGCGCCGGAAACCGGCAGCTCGAGGTCCTTCTTCCACACCACGTCGCCGGTGATGCGGTTCAGCGCAAAGACCTCGCCGTTGACGTCGGAGGCGTAGATGCGGTCGTTCTCGATGGCCGGTACCAGGGTGTTGTAGGTCTCACCCTGGCCGTCACCGATCGAACGGCTCCACTGCTTCTTCAGCACCACTTCCTCGGTGAACTTGGTCAGCTCGGCCGGGGGCAGTTCCTTCTTGCTGTTGCTGCTGCAACCCGCCGCCAGCACGGCGAGGGTGAGCACTGCTGCTTGTTTCCAACCCTTCACTTCAGGCGTCCCCTTTGGCCAGGTCATCCAGCTTCAGTTGCAGGCCACCGATCGCGGCGTCGTCGGACAGCGCGGCCTTGGCTTTTTCGTAGGCGCTGTGCGCGTCGTCGGCGCGGCCCAGCTGTACCAGCAGGTCGCCCTTGAGTTCTTCGCGGCTGGCCAGGAAGGCCTTGTCGGTGTCGCCGTCGAGCAGCTTGAGCGCGTCCTCGGCCTTGTCCTGGGCCGCGAGCACGCGGGCCAGGCGCTGGCGCGAGATCTCGCCGAGGGTGGCGTCGGCCGGCTTGTCCAGCACGCCCTTGAGCTCGCTGGCCGCATCGTCAAGCTTGCCGCTCTCGACCGCGACCTTGGCCACGAACAGGCTGCCGTACTGGGCGTAGGCGGTACCGCCGAACTCGCTCTTGAGCTTGCCGGAAAGCTCGGCAACCTTACTCGCGTCGGGCTTGCCGTCAGGCGTCAACGAGGTTTCCAGCAGCGCCTGATACAGCACCGAGGCGCCCTGGGACTGGTTGGCCTGGTACTTGTGCCAGGTCTGCCAGCCCAACACCACCACGCCGGCCAGCAGGGCGCCGGTCAGCAGCGGCTTGCCGTTGCGGTTCCACCAGTCCTTGGCTGCTGCCAGGCTCTCATCATCGGTACTCGACACCCCAATACTCCTATTCGCCTATTCGTTGTCAGACCGCGTCACGCCTGGGCGATCGCGGTTTCCAGGTGCGCGGCAAGCGCATCCCAGGCAATGTTCTGTTGTTCGCCCTGGCCACGCAGGGGCTTCAGGCCGATCTGCTGCTTCTCGAGCTCGTCGTCGCCCAGAATCAGCGCGAACAGCGCGCCGCTCTTGTCGGCTTTCTTGAACTGGTTCTTGAAGTTGCCGCCACCGGCATTGACTGCCAGGCGCAGGTTCGGCAGACGATCACGCAGTTGCTCGCTGATCTTCAGACCAGCCAGCTCCGCCTGCTCGCCAAAGGCGCACAGGTAAACGTCGATGGTACGGCTGATCGACTCAGGCACCTGGCCCAGGGTTTCGATCAGCAGCAGCAGACGCTCGATCCCCATGGCAAAGCCAACGCCGGCGGTCGGCTTGCCGCCCATCTGCTCGACCAGGCCATCGTAGCGCCCACCGGCGCAGACCGTGCCCTGGGCACCGAGCTTGTCGGTGACCCACTCGAACACGGTCTTGCTGTAGTAATCCAGGCCGCGCACCAGCTTGGTGTTGATCACGAACGGGATGCCGGCAGCGTCAAGACGGGCCTTCACGCCATCGAAGTGCACGCGGGACTCTTCGTCCAGGTACTCTTCGAGCTTCGGCGCGCCCACCAGGGCGGCCTGGGTGCCTTCGTTCTTGCTGTCGAGGATACGCAGCGGATTGCTCTTCAGGCGGCGCTGACTGTCTTCGTCCAACTGATCAATGCGCTGGGACAGGAATTCGACCAGTGCATCACGATAGCGCGCGCGGGCTTCGCTGGTGCCCAGGCTGTTGAGCTCCAGGGTCACCGCGTCCTGAATACCCAGCAACGCCCAGAGGCGCCAGGTGAGCATGATCAGTTCGGCGTCGATATCGGGGCCGGCCAGGTTGAAGACCTCGACACCGATCTGGTGGAACTGGCGGTAGCGTCCCAGTTGCGGGCGCTCGTGGCGGAACATCGGGCCCACGTACCAGAGTTTCTGCACCTGGCCATTACCGATGATGCCGTGCTCGAGCACTGCGCGCACGCAAGCGGCGGTGCCTTCCGGACGCAAGGTAAGCGAGTCCTTGTTGTCCTGGAAGGTGTACATCTCTTTCTCGACGATATCGGTGACTTCACCGATCGAGCGCTTGAACAGCTCGGTGAACTCGACGATCGGCGTGCGGATTTGGCTGTAGCCGTAGCTGTCCAGCAAGCCGGCCACGGTGCCCTCGAAATAGCGCCACAGCGGCGACTGGTCGGGCAGGATGTCGTTCATGCCACGAATGGCTTGCAGCGATTTGCTCACGAGTAGTCCTTACGAATCTGTGTCTCAGCCGCGGGCGATCAGCGCCGCGTCGGCCTCGGCCTTCTCGGCCGCTTTCTGGCGGATGAGCTTTTCCAGCTCGTCGACCAGGTTGTCGTTGTTCAGCTTCTGCGATGGCTTGCCATCGATGTAGACCAGGTTCGGCGTGCCGCCGGTCAGGCCCACGTGCGATTCCTTGGCCTCGCCCGGGCCGTTGACCACGCAGCCGATCACCGCCACGTCCAGCGGTACCAGCAGGTCTTCCAGGCGCCCTTCCAGTTCGTTCATGGTCTTGACCACATCGAAGTTCTGCCGCGAGCAGCTCGGGCAGGCGATGAAGTTGATGCCACGGGAACGCAGGTGCAGCGACTTGAGGATGTCGTAGCCGACCTTCACTTCCTCGACCGGATCGGCGGCCAGGGAGATGCGGATGGTGTCACCGATGCCTTCGGCCAGCAGCATACCTAGGCCGACGGCGGATTTCACCGTCCCCGAGCGCAGGCCGCCGGCTTCGGTGATCCCCAGGTGCAGCGGCTGGATGATCTGCTTGGCCAGCAGGCGGTAGGCCTCGACGGCCATGAACACGTCGGAGGCCTTGACGCTGACCTTGAAGTCCTGGAAGTCCAGGCGGTCGAGGTGCTCGACATGGCGCAGCGCCGACTCGACCAGCGCCGCCGGGGTGGGCTCGCCGTACTTCTTCTGCAGGTCCTTTTCCAGGGAACCGGCGTTGACGCCGATGCGGATCGGGATGCCGCGGTCGCGGGCCGCGTCGACCACGGCGCGCACACGGTCTTCACGGCCGATGTTGCCCGGGTTGATGCGCAGGCAGTCGACGCCCAGTTCGGCCACGCGCAGGGCGATCTTGTAGTCGAAGTGGATGTCGGCGACCAGCGGCACGCTGACCAGCTTCTTGATCTTGCCGAACGCCTCGGCGGCGTCCATGTCCGGCACCGAGACCCGCACGATGTCCACGCCGGCATCGACCAGGCGCTGGATCTGCGCCACGGTGGCGGCGACATCGTTGGTGTCGGTGTTGGTCATGCTCTGCACCGCGATGGGCGCATCGCCACCCACCGGCACATTGCCGACCCAGATTTTGCGGGATTCGCGACGTTTGATCGGAGATTCGCCGTGCATGACTTACTGTCCCAACTTCAGGCGAGCGGTTTCGCCACTGGTGAACGGGGCGACATCGACCGCCTGGCCGTTGTAGCTCACCTGGGCGCCGCGGGCGAAGCCCAGGCGCACCGCGAACGGTGGCTTGCCGGTCAGTTCCAGGTTGTCGCCCTTGCGCTTGATGGCGCTGAACAGCACCTTGCCGTTGCCGTCGGTGACCTGGGTCCAGCAATCGGCGGTGAATTGGATATGGACCTTGGCGCTGCCGGCCGGGGCGACTTCAGCGGGCGCAGCCGGTGCGCTCGAAGCGACGGGGGCGGCTGGCGCGGCGGCGACAGGCGCGGCCACTGCAGGAGCGGCTGGCGCGACAACCGGTGCCACAGGTGCGGCGGCCGTCGGTGCCGGTGCCGCGCTGGTGGCTGGCGCGGCGGGTGCCACAGGCGCAACTGGCGCCTGGGCCTCGGTGACCGGCGCCTGCTCGGTAGCGTTCGGCTCCAGTGGCAGGGCCTGGCCCTCGGGCTGCTGGCCTTCGCTCACGGCCTGGTCTTCCGGCTCGTCCAGCGGATGAATTTGCGTGGTGCCGTCGGCGCTCTCGACCTCGACGTGCTCCAGGGCGATCTTGGCCAGGTCCTTGCCGCGCAGGCTGCTCTGGTCCTGCCACCAGAAGAAACCACCGCCGACCACCGCGACCAGCAGCAACAGGCTGACCACCCGCAGGATGTTGTGCGACAGGCGCACCGGCTCTTCGATGCGGCCGAGGGCGTGCACTTCGCTGCCCTGGGCGTGGGTGCCGGTGATCTGGTCGAAGGCCTCGACCAGAGGCGCCTGGTCCATGTCCATCAGCTTGGCGTAGGCGCGGATGTAGCCACGGGCGAAGGTGTGCCCGGGCAGCTTGTCGAAGGCGCCGTTTTCCAGGTTGTTCAGCGAAGATACCGTGAGGTTGAGCTTGCGAGCGACCTCGGCCTGGCTCCATTCGCGTTTTTCGCGGGCCTGGCGCAAGACATCACCGGGGTTCTGGCGAGTCGCTGCTGCTACTTCAGTGTGCGCGGCTTTCATCGTTGCTCCGACAGGTATTGCTGATATTCCGGCGTACCGGGATAAAGTCGTTGTAATTGCTGGCCCAAACGGGTCGCGGTGCCCTGTTCGTCGAGGGCGAGTGCCAGGCGATGGCCGAGCAGCAGGCTGCGGGCATCCTGGTCACTCAGCTGGCTGAATCGATCGTAGTAATCCCGGGCCGGCACATAATGCCTGTTTTCGTAGGACAACTCAGCCATTTCGAGCAATGCCTTCGGTTGCCGCGGATTGAGCCGAAGGGCTTTTTCCAGGTAGGCACGCGCCTGATCACCCTGCCCCTGCTTCAGGGCGGTGAGCCCCAGGTTCTCGTACACGCGGGAACGCTCAGGATACAGGGTATCGGCCCCAGCCTGGAGGAACATCGCCCGGGCTTCGTCGAAACGGCCCTGAGCATATAGGAAACTGCCGTAATTGTTGCGGATTCGTGTGTCATCCGGGCGGATGGCCAAGGCCTTGGCGAAGTGCTCGCCGGCCAATGCGGGCTCATCCTCGGCCTGGAACACCAGGGCCAGTGCTGCATGAGCCTCGGCGTCACGGGCGTCCAGGGCCAGGGCCTTGCCCAGCGGTGCCTTGGCGCGCTCGGTCAAACCTTGTTGCAAATACCCCAGCCCCAACTGCACGTAGGCCTGCCCCGCCGCCTCACGCCCCTGGCGGCTGGCCAGGGGGTCGCCCGCGCCGCCGGACACGCAGCCGGCCAGCAGCGAAAGCGTCAGGATCGACAGCGCGGCGCGCAGGCTCATGGGGCAGGTGCTCGTCAGGGGCGCGCAGCGCTGTCTTGCGGCTCGTCGGCAGCCAGCTGACGCACGGCGATGTAGCGCTCGCTGCGGCGGGTACGGTCGTTGACCTGACCCACCAGCTGACCGCAGGCGGCGTCGATGTCGTCACCGCGGGTGGTGCGGGTGGTCACGTTGAAGCCGCCGTGGTGCAGCAGGTCCTGGAAGCGACGGATGGCATTGTTGCTCGGTCGCTCGTAGCCCGAATGCGGGAACGGGTTGAACGGGATCAGGTTGATCTTGCACGGCACATCACGCAGCAGTTCGATCATCTGCGCGGCATGCTCGGGCTGGTCGTTGACATCCTTGAGCAGGGTGTACTCGATGGTCAGCACGCGCTTGCCGCCGAGGGTGGACATGTAGCCCATGCACGACTCCAGCAGCATCTTCAGCGGGTACTTCTTGTTGATCGGCACCAGCTTGTTGCGCAGTTCGTCGTTCGGCGCGTGCAGCGACAGGGCCAGCGACACGTCGATGTGCTTGGCCAGCTCGTCGATCATCGGCACCACGCCCGAGGTGGACAGGGTGACGCGACGCTTGGAAATGCCATAGCCCAGATCTTCCATCATGATCTTCATGGCGGCGATGACATTGTCGAAATTCAGCAGGGGTTCGCCCATGCCCATCATGACCACGTTGGTGATGGCGCGGTCGATCTTGGCCGGGACGGTCCCGAAGGATTTGTTGGCAAGCCACACCTGGCCGATCACTTCGGCGGCGGTGAGGTTGCTGTTGAAGCCTTGCTTGCCGGTGGAGCAGAAGCTGCAGTCCAGGGCACAGCCGGCTTGCGACGACACGCACAGGGTGCCGCGATCGTCGGTGGGGATGTAGACGGTCTCGACGCAGCTGCCGGAGGCAACGCGGACCACCCACTTGCGGGTACCGTCGGCGGAAATGTCTTCACTGACCACCTCCGGACCGCGAATCTCGGCAACGGCCTCGAGCTTTTCGCGCAAGACCTTGCCGACATTGGTCATGGCGGCGAAATCATCGACGCCAAAATGGTGAATCCATTTCATCACCTGACCGGCACGGAAGCGCTTCTCCCCGATTGAGTCGAAGAACTGTTCCATTTCCGCCAGGGTCAGCCCCAGCAGGTTGATCTTGTCAGTCGATGTCGTCATGGATTCACCCTCACCCGTAAGCTTTCGCTTAGCGAGTGGTTACCTCGGTAGCAGCGAAGAAGTAAGCGATTTCGCGAGCAGCGGCAGCTTCGGAGTCCGAACCGTGAACGGCGTTGGCGTCGATCGACTCGGCGAAGTCAGCACGGATGGTGCCTGGAGCAGCTTCTTTAGGGTTGGTGGCGCCCATCAGCTCACGGTTCAGAGCGATGGCGTTTTCGCCTTCCAGAACCTGAACAACGACAGGGCCCGAAGTCATGAAGGCAACCAGGTCACCGAAGAAGCCACGAGCGCTGTGCTCGGCGTAGAAGCCTTCGGCTTCGGCCTTGGACAGTTGCTTGATTTTCGAAGCGACGATTTTCAGGCCGGCTTCTTCGAAGCGAGTGGTGATCTTGCCGATGACGTTTTTAGCGACGGCGTCAGGCTTGATGATCGAGAAAGTACGTTGAACAGCCATGGAAAACTCCAGAAATATGAGTGTTGCGAAAAATTAAACCCGCGAATTATACGCGGGTTCCAGGGGATTGCCTAACCTGCGGCGTGCGCTCAGTCGGCTTCTTCGATCCAGGCCGCCTGGATGGCCTCGAGAACCTTCTCGCCGCAACGCGACGGATCGTCATCGAAGTCCGGCAGGGCCATGACCCATGCGCGCAGATCGACGAAATTCACGTAATGAGGATCGACCTCGGGCTTGCTTTCCGCAAGCTGGATGGCGATCTCAAGTACATCAACCCATTTCAGACTCATGTACAGGCCCTCAGTGCGGCGCTTCGGCGGCGTGGTTGAGCGAATACTTGGGGATCTCGATGGTGAGGTCCTCATCGCCGACGACCACCTGGCAACCCAGGCGCGACTGCGCCTCCAGGCCCCAGGCCTTGTCCAGCATGTCCTCTTCGAGCTCGTCCGCTTCTTCAAGGGAGTCGAAGCCCTTGCGGATGATGCAATGGCAGGTGGTGCAGGCCTTGACGCCGCCGCAGGCGCTTTCCATCTCGATGTGATGGTCGTGGGCCAGTTCCAGGATGTTGGTCCCGGTCGGCACTTCCACGGTCAAGCCCTCGGGGCAGAACTTCTCATGCGGCAGGAATGTCACCAGCGGCATCGGTTACTCCTCGATCTCATTCAGGTTGCGCCCGGCCAGTGCGGCTTTGACCGTCGAATCAAGGCGACGGGCGGCAAATGCATCGGTCACCTGCGACAGACGCTTGGTCTGTTGCTCGATGGCGGCGCCATCGGTGCCGGTCAGCAAATCACGTAGTTCTTGCATCTGGAATTCGATCGCGTCGCGCTCGTCACTGCTGAGCAGGCGCTCGCCATCGGCGTCCAGGGCGCCCTGCACCGCCTCGAGCAGGCGCTCGGCGTCGACCTGGTGCTCGCGCAACTGGCGCGCATGCTTGTCGGAGCCGGCGTGCTCGAAGGAGTCCTTGAGCATGCGGGCGATCTCGCCGTCGGTCAGACCGTAGGACGGCTTGACCTGAATGCTCGATTCCACCCCCGAACCCAGTTCGCGGGCCGCGACGCTGAGCAGGCCGTCGGCGTCGACCTGGAAGGTCACGCGGATCTTCGCCGCGCCCGCGACCATGGCCGGGATGCCGCGCAGCTCGAAGCGCGCCAGGGAACGGCAGTCGCTGATCAGCTCGCGCTCGCCCTGCAGCACGTGGATCATCATGGCCGACTGGCCATCTTTGTAAGTCGTGAACTCCTGGGCGCGGGCCACCGGAATGGTGGTGTTGCGCGGGATCACCTTCTCCATCAGCCCGCCCATGGTCTCAAGACCCAGCGACAGCGGGATGACGTCGAGCAGCAGCAGCTCACCGCCTTCGCGACGGTTGCCGGCGAGGGTGTCGGCCTGGATGGCGGCACCGATGGCCACCACCTGGTCCGGGTCGATCGAGGTCAGCGGAGTACGGCCGAACAGCGCGCCGACCGCCTCGCGCACACGCGGCACACGGGTCGAACCACCGACCATGACCACCGCGCCGACTTCCTCCAGCTCGATGCCGCTGTCGCGCACGGCGCGGCGGCAGGCCTTGAGGCTGCGGGCGATCATCGGTTCGATCATGGCTTCGAAGGCGGCACGGGTCAGCTCGCCCTGCCAGGCACCATGCTGGACGCCGACGGCGTCACTGTCGGTCAAGGCTTCCTTGGCCGCGCAAGCGGTCTGCAGCAGCAGGCGCTGGGTGGCCGGACCGAGGTCGGCGGACAAATCGGCCTGCTCGATGATCCAGCCAGCGATCGCATGGTCGAAGTCATCGCCACCCAGGGCGGTGTCACCACCGGTGGCCAGCACTTCGAAGACACCGGCAGTCAGGCGCAGGATGGAGATATCGAAGGTGCCGCCGCCCAGGTCGAAAATCGCCACGACGCCTTCGGCATCCTGGTCCAGGCCATAGGCCACGGCAGCTGCGGTCGGCTCGTTGAGCAAGCGCAGGACATTGAGGCCGGCCAGCTTGGCGGCGTCCTTGGTGGCCTGGCGCTGGGCGTCGTCGAAATAGGCCGGCACGGTGATTACCGCACCGACCAGCTCGCCACCTAGGGTTTGCTCGGCGCGCTGACGCAGCACCTTGAGAATATCGGCCGACACTTGCACCGGACTTTTCGGGCCCTGAACGGTATCGATGAACGGCATGTGCGATTCACCGCCGACAAAACGGTACGGCAATTGCTCGCCCAGCTGTTTGACGTCCGCCAGGCCACGCCCCATCAGGCGCTTGACCGACAGGATGCTGTTGAGCGGGTCGCTGGGGGCAGCCTCGCGCGCGGCCAGGCCGACTTCGACAGCGTTGTCGAGATAACGCACGGCGGACGGCAGGATGACACTACCCTGGGCATCGGGCAGCGGCTCGCTGCGCCCGCTGCGCACGGCGGCGACGAGAGAATTGGTGGTGCCCAGGTCGATGCCCACCGCCAGGCGGCGCTGGTGCGGCTGGGGGCTCTGACCGGGTTCGGCGATCTGCAGTAGGGCCATGCTTATCTGAGTACCTTAGGCGTCATCACGGGCAACGCCGGGGTTAATCGTCGAGGCGCTCTTCGAGTTGGCGCACTTCTTGGGCGAGCTTGTCGAGGAACTGCATGCGGCGCATCAGGCGCTCGGCCTGCTCACGCTCTGCAGCAACATCCCAGCAGGCGGCGAAATCCTCGTTCAGCGTGTCCTGGGCGACCTTGAGGCGCTTCTTGAACACGGCGACGCCGTCGAGGTCGGCTTCGTCCTGCAGCTCTTCGAGCTCTTCGCGCCACTGCATCTGCTGCAACAGGAAGTCCGGGTCGTGCACGGTGACTTCCTGGGGCACCTCGTGGCCGCCGATGGCCAGCAGGTAGCGGGCCCGGCGCGGCGCGCTGCGCAAGGTCTGGTAGGCGTCGTTGAGGGCCGCCGACTTTTCCAGGGCTACGCGCTGCTCGCGCTCGGAAGCGTCGGCGAAACGGTCCGGATGGACCTCGCGGGCCAGCTCGCGGTAGCGAACAGCCAGTTTGTCGAGGTCCAGGCGAAAACCGGGTTGCAGCTCAAACAGGGCGAAATGACAAGGAGTACCCACGGCCAGCCTCAGACGTTGAAGCTTTCGCCGCAGCCACACTCACCGCGCACGTTGGGGTTGTTGAACTTGAAGCCTTCGTTCAACCCTTCCTTGACGAAGTCCAGCTCGGTGCCGTCGAGGTAGACCAGGCTTTTCGGGTCGATGATGACCTTCACGCCATGGTTCTCGAACACCTGGTCTTCGGCGGCGAGCTCGTCGACGAACTCCAGCACATAGGCCAGGCCCGAGCAGCCGGTGGTGCGCACGCCCAGGCGAATGCCCTCACCCTTGCCGCGCCCGTCGAGGGAGCGGCGAATGTGGTTGGCGGCGGCTTCTGTCATGCTGATAGCCATCGGAACTCCTTACCTCGCGACAGTCGACTTAGATCAAGCCTTTCTTCTGCTTGTAATCGCGAACAGCGGCCTTGATGGCATCTTCGGCGAGCACGGAGCAGTGGATCTTGACCGGCGGCAGTGCCAGCTCTTCAGCCAGCTGGGTGTTCTTGATGGTTTCGGCTTCGTCCAGGGTCTTGCCCTTCATCCACTCGGTGGCGAGGGAGCTGGAGGCGATGGCCGAACCGCAGCCGTAGGTCTTGAACTTGGCGTCTTCGATGATGCCTTGCTCGTTGACCTTGATCTGCAGACGCATCACGTCGCCGCACGCTGGAGCGCCGACCATGCCGGTACCGACATCCGGATCCTCGGCATTCATCTTGCCGACGTTGCGTGGGTTTTCGTAGTGGTCGATGACCTTTTCACTGTATGCCATGGTGCAATTCCTTCCTCATCAGGGAGCCGCTCTTGCCGGCGACTGCTTAGTGGGCGGCCCACTCGATCTTGGAGATGTCGACGCCGTCTTTGTACATGTCCCACAGCGGCGACAATTCACGCAGCTTGTTCACGGCCTTGCAGACTTCCTGCGCGGCGTAGTCGACTTCTTCTTCGGTGGTGAAGCGGCCGAAGGAGAAGCGGATCGAGCTGTGCGCCAGTTCGTCGTTGCGGCCCAGGGCGCGCAGGACGTAGGACGGCTCGAGCGAAGCGGAGGTGCAGGCCGAACCGGACGAAACGGCGATGTCCTTCAGCGACATCAGCAGCGACTCGCCCTCGACGTAGTTGAAGCTCAGGTTCAGGTTGTGCGGCACGCGCTGGGTCTGGCTGCCGTTGACGTACAGCTCCTCGAGGTCCGAGACCTGCTTGAAGAAGCGGTCGCTCAGGGCCTTGATGCGCACGTTTTCAGTGGCCATTTCCTGCTTGGCGATGGCGAAGGCTTCGCCCATGCCGACGATCTGGTGGGTCGGCAGGGTGCCCGAACGCATGCCGCGCTCATGGCCACCGCCGTGAATGATGGCTTCCAGGCGCACGCGCGGCTTGCGGCTGACGTACAGCGCGCCGATGCCTTTCGGGCCGTAGACCTTATGCGCGGAGAACGACATCAGGTCGACCTTGAGTTTCTGCAGGTCGATCTCGACGCGACCGGCCGACTGGGCGGCATCGACGTGGAACAGCACGCCACGCGAACGGGTCAGTTCACCGATGGCGGCGATGTCGTTGATCGAGCCGACTTCGTTGTTCACGTGCATCAGCGAGACCAGGATGGTGTCGTCGCGCAGGACAGCCTCGACCATGGCCGGGGTGACGATGCCGTCTTCGCCAGGCTCGAGGTAGGTGACTTCGAAACCTTCACGCTCGAGCTGGCGAGCGGTGTCCAGGACCGCCTTGTGCTCGATCTTGGAGGTGATGATGTGCTTGCCTTTGGTCTGATAGAAGTGCGCCACGCCCTTCAGGGCGAGGTTGTCGGACTCGGTGGCACCGCTGGTCCAGACGATCTCGCGCGGGTCGGCGTTGATCAGCTCGGCGACCTGGCGGCGGCCGTTCTCGACTGCTTCCTCGGCCTTCCAGCCGAACACGTGGGAGCGCGAGGCCGGGTTGCCGAAGTTCCCGTCGACCAGCAGGCACTCGGCCATCTTCTGGGCGACACGGGGATCGACCGGCGTGGTCGCGGAGTAATCGAGGTAGATCGGCAACTTCATTGAGTATCTCCTATCAGGCGGTGGCGTCGCTCGTCGCTGCGGTTTCAGTCGACGGCGGACGTCTCAATCTTGTCCAGCTGGGCAACTCGGCCTGCGACACGGCGCAGGTCCTGGCGCTGGGCGACTTCCTGCACCTCGCGGCGCATGACGAGGTCGGCCAGGCTGATGCCACTGAGGAATTCATGGATCTGCTGGCTCAGGTCGCACCACAGGTGGTGAGTCAGGCAGGTATCACCGGCGTGGCAGTCCCCCAGGCCCTGGCAACGGGTGGCATCGACCGATTCGTTGACCGCGTCGATGACCTGGGCCACCTGAATGGTTTCCATGCCCCGCGACAGCTGGTAGCCGCCGCCCGGACCGCGAACGCTGGAAACCAGGCTGCTGCGGCGCAGCTTGGCGAACAGCTGTTCCAGATAAGAGAGGGAGATGCCCTGGCGCTCGGAAATATCGGCCAAAGACACCGGCCCATGCTGCGCGTGCAACGCCAGGTCAAGCATGGCGGTCACGGCGTATCGGCCTTTGGTAG
The DNA here is from genome assembly GCF_028369275.1 of Mitsuaria sp. RG. Classification (NCBI taxonomy): domain Bacteria; kingdom Pseudomonadati; phylum Pseudomonadota; class Betaproteobacteria; order Burkholderiales; family Sphaerotilaceae; genus Roseateles; species Mitsuaria sp. RG. The sequence goes on along the minus strand of NZ_JAQMYQ010000014.1, from coordinate 59,545 downwards.
TCAGTCGCATGGCGTATGGGTACCACGGGAGTTACAGGATGTGTGCGAGTATGCGATTCCCGAGCATTTAAGTCAACTATTAGACCTAGTGCTTTAGTCGGGTATGCATGCGGGAGGCGGGCGCGAGTGTAGCAGACAAGGGGCGCAAGCACACGCCCCTTGTGTCGGCCCGGCGCAATCAATGCGACTGAGTGTCGCCCTGCTTCAGCTCGGCGCAGGCCGCGGCGAAGTCGTCGTCGGGCAGCGCCGGCAGCTCCTTGGCACAGTAGTCACTGCCCATCCGAGTCAGCGCGCCGCACATCCCCTCCAGGCGCTCGTCGACGGCCTGCAGGTGGTCGAGCATCTGGCCGATGGCGCGGGCCACCGGGTCGGGCATGTCGCCGCTGACGCCATAGGCGTCGAAACCGATCTTCTCGGCCATGGCCTTGCGCTTGGCCTCGACGGCGTCATCCTCGGTCTTGACGATGATCCGTCCCGGAATCCCCACCGCCGTGGCGCCGGCCGGCACCGCCTTGGTGACCACGGCATTGGAGCCGATCTTGGCCCCGGCGCCGACGGTGAACGGGCCCAGCACCTTGGCCCCGGCACCGACCACCACGCCGTTTTCCAGGGTCGGGTGACGCTTGCCCTTGTTCCAGCTGGTGCCACCGAGGGTGACGCCCTGGTACAGGGTCACGTCGTCACCGATCTCGGCGGTCTCGCCAATGACGATGCCCATGCCGTGGTCGATAAAGAAACGCCGGCCGATGGTCGCCCCCGGGTGGATCTCGATGCCAGTCATCCAGCGACCGAAGTTCGACACCAGCCGCGCCAGCCATTTGAAATCGCGCCGCCACAGGGCATTGCCCAGGCGGTGCAGCCAGATGGCATGCATCCCCGGGTAGCAGGTCAGGACCTCGAAGGCGTTGCGCGCCGCCGGGTCACGATGGAAAACGCTCTGGATATCTTCACGCAGACGCTCGAACATCTGTCAGTCCTTCCTTTTATGCGGCTCGCCCCGTGCGACCTTCTGGGTCTCGGTAAGAATGCCGCGCAAAATGCTCATTTCCGGACGCTCGACCGAGCTTCGCCCATACAGCCGGCGCAGGCGCGCCATCAGGTGCTTGGGTTTCTCGGGATCGAGGAAGCCGATGTCCACCAGGGTCTTTTCCAGGTGGTCGTAGAACAGCTCCATTTCGTCCATGGTCGCCAGCTCGCTGGCTTCGACCTTCTCGACCTTCGCCGCCGCGCCCTGCCCTGCCAGCCAGGCCATGTGCACCTCATAGGAGAGCACCTGGACGGCGGCGGCCAGATTCAGCGAGCTGAAGTCGGGGTTCGAGGGAATGTGCACGTGGAAGTGACATCGCTGCAGTTCTTCGTTGGTCAGGCCGGCGTGCTCGCGCCCGAACACCAGGGCGATCTCTTCGCCGCCCATGGCCTGGGCCACGGCCTTCGCCCCGCACTCGCGCGGGTCGATCAACGGCCAGGGGATGCTGCGCTCACGGGCGCTGGTGCCCATGACCAGGCTGCAGCCGACCAGCGCCTGCTCGAGGCTGTCGACCACCTGGGCGTTGTCCAGCACGTCGTCGGCGCCCGAGGCGCGGGCGCTGGCGTCCGCGGCCGGAAACTCTTTTGGCTGCACCAGCACCAGGCGCGACAGGCCCATGTTTTTCATGGCACGCGCAGCGCCGCCGATGTTGCCGGGGTGGCTGGTATTGACCAGAACAACACGAATATTTTGCAGCAAGGTGTCGTGCTCTCGGATGCGGAAACAGGAGGGTTCGATCTTACAGAACCGACCAGCGTAACGCCATGAAAGCAAATGTGACACTTCTGTCGTCAAAGATTTCTGCTAGAATGATCGGCTTTCCTCTTTAACATCTCCAGGTGACCTTCCCATGCAGCCTATGCTGAATATCGCCCTGCGCGCGGCTCGCAGCGCCAGTGAACTGATTTTCCGCTCCATCGAACGCCTGGATAGCATCAAAGTCGACGAAAAGCAGTCCAAGGACTACGTGTCCGAGGTTGATCGCGCCGCCGAGAAGGTCATCGTCGAGGCCCTGCGCAAGGCCTACCCGAACCACTCGATCCAGGGCGAAGAGACCGGCCTGCATGCAGGCAGCGGTGAAGAAGGCAAGGATTACCTGTGGATCATCGATCCGCTGGACGGCACCACCAACTTCCTGCGCGGCATTCCGCACTTCGCCGTCAGCATCGCCTGCAAATACCGCGGTCGCCTCGAGCACGCCGTGATCGTCGACCCGGTTCGCCAGGAAGAATTCACCGCCAGCCGTGGCCGTGGCGCCCAGATCAACGGCCGCCGCCTGCGCGTCAGCTCGCGCACCAGCCTGGAAGGCGCGCTGCTGGGTACCGGCTTCCCGTTCCGTGACAACCAGATGGCCGACCTGGACAACTACCTGGGCATGTTCCGCGCCCTGACCGGCCAGACCGCCGGCATCCGCCGTGCCGGCTCCGCCAGCCTGGACCTCGCTTATGTAGCCGCTGGCCGCTTCGACGCCTTCTGGGAGTCGGGCCTGTCCGAGTGGGACATGGCCGCAGGCGTGCTGCTGATCCAGGAAGCCGGTGGCCTGGTGAGCGACTTCAACGGTGGCCACGACTTCCTCGAGAAGGGCCACATCGTCGCGGGCAACATCAAGTGCTTCAAGGCTGTGCTGACTGCTATCCAGCCGCACCTGCCGGAGCACATGAAGCGCTAAGCACCGATTGCCGAGCACAAAAAAGCACCTCTCGAGGTGCTTTTTTTGTGCCTGCACGATGACCTGCAGGAGCGGCCTTGTACCGCGAAAGGGCTGCGAAGCAGCCCCGGCAATCTTGATATATGCCGAAGATCCCGGGGCCGCTTCGCGCCCCTTTCGCGGCACAAGGCCGCTCCTACAGGGGGGGCACTTGCCGCTTACTGCCCCGGCTGGTTCTGCCCCAGGACCAACTTGCCATTCTTGTCCAGCGGGATGGTCGAGCCCGGCTCGTGATCCATCTTCACCTTGCCCACCTGGTCACCGATGGAATAGGTCACGTTGTAACCCACCACCTTGTCGCTGATGTCATTGACCGTGTTGCAGCGGGTTTGCGTGGTGGTGTAGGTATCACGCTCCTGCATGCCTTCCTGCACCTTGTTGCCGGCATAGCCGCCACCGACCGCACCGGCCACGGTGGCGATCTTCTTGCCGGTACCGCCGCCAATCTGGTTGCCCAGCAGGCCACCAGCGATGGCACCGACCACCGTACCGGCAATCTGGTGCTGGTCCTTGACCGGCGCCTGGCGCGTCACAGTGACATCCTTGCAGACCTCACGCGGCGTCTTCACTTGCTGCTTGATCGGCTGCACGTCGGTGACCTGGGCGTACTCAGGCCCTTTGTTCACCAAGCTGTAGGTCGCCACAGCACCTCCGGCAGTCACACCGACAGCACCCAGAACCGCACCCACCAGCATTGATTTGTTCACGTGAACCTCCTGATCGTACCCGCGGGCTCCGGCCCGCCTTCTCCCTGCCTTGGAGCAAAAAAAAAGGCGCGAGTTCAACACTCGCGCCTCTCTTTACGCCAAATGGCGCGGAACAAGCCTTACGGACGCTCGTCCACACCCTCGGTCTTGACCGGCGGGATCAGGTCTTCGCTGCTCAGGTTCAGCCAGATCAGCACCACGTTGGCGATGTAGATCGACGAGTAGGTACCCGCCATGACACCGATGAACAGCGCCAGGGAGAAGCCGAACAGGTTGTCGCCGCCGAAAAACAGCAGCGCGGCGATGGCCAGCAAGGTCGACACCGAGGTGGCGACGGTCCGCAGCAGGGTCTGGGTGGTCGAGATGTTGATGTTCTCGATCAGCGAGGCCTTGCGCAGCACGCGGAAGTTCTCGCGCACCCGATCGAACACGACGATGGTGTCGTTGAGCGAGTAGCCGATGATCGCCAGCACCGCCGCCAGCACCGTCAGGTCGAAGGTGATCTGGAAGAACGACAGGATGCCCAGGGTGACCACCACGTCGTGGATCAGCGAGATGATCGCGCCCACGGCGAACTTCCACTGGAAGCGGAAGGCCAGGTAGATGAGGATGCCGCCCAGGGCCAGGAGCATGCCGAGGCCGCCCTGGTCACGCAGCTCCTCGCCCACCTGCGGGCCAACGAACTCAACGCGCTTGACCGTGGCCGGGTTGTCGCCGCCGATCTTCTGCAGCGCCTCGGCCACGCGGTTGCCCAGCTGCGGGTCATCGCCCGGCATGCGCACCAGCAGGTCGGTAGTGGCGCCGAAGCTCTGCACCACGGCGTCGTGGAAGCCGGAACCGACCAGTTCGGTACGGACCTTTTCCAGGTCCGCCGGACGCTCGTAGGTGAGCTCGATCAGCGTGCCACCGGTGAAGTCCAGGCCGAAGTTCAGACCCTTGTGCCACCAGCTGAACAGCGCCAGCACGGTGAGGAGCACGGTGATGGCGAACGCGACATTGCGCACGCCCATGAAGTTGATGGTTTTCATCGCAGCTCCCTCAAACCCACAGCTTCTTGATGTCACGCCCGCCGCAGGTCAGGTTGACCAGTGCGCGGGTCACCATGACGGCGGTGAACATCGAGGTGAAAATCCCGAGGGACATGGTGACCGCGAAGCCCTTGACCGGGCCGGTACCCATGGCGAACAGGATGCCGCCGACCAGCAGAGTGGTCAGGTTGGCGTCGACGATCGCCGAGTAGGCGCGGTTGAAACCTTCGTGGATGGCGCGCTGCACCGACATGCCGGCGGCGATCTCTTCGCGGATACGCGAGAAGATCAGCACGTTGGCGTCCACCGCCATGCCCATGGTCAGCACGATACCAGCGATACCTGGCAGGGTCAGGGTGGCGCCCAGCAGCGACATCAACGCCAGCAGCAGCACCATGTTGCCCGCCAGGGCGATGGTCGCCAGCACACCGAAGGCGCGGTAGATGGCGATGATGAACAGCGAGACGAACAGCATGCCCCACAGGGACGCGTCGATACCCTTGGTGATGTTGTCGGCACCCAGGCTTGGGCCGATAGTACGTTCTTCAGCGAAGTACATCGGCGCGGCCAGACCACCGGCACGCAGCAGCAGGGCCAGCTCGGACGACTCGCCCTGGCCGTTCAGGCCGGTGATGCGGAACTGGCTGCCCAGCGGCGACTGGATGGTCGCCAGGCTGATGATCTTCTTCTCTTCCTGGAAGGTCTGCACCGCGACTTCTTTCTCGACGCCATCGACCATCTGCTTCTGGTAGCGGGTGACCGGCTTCTGCTCGATGAAGATCACCGCCATGCTGCGCCCGACGTTGGTGCGGGTGGCGCGGCTCATCAGCTCGCCACCGTGGCCGTCGAGGCGGATGTTCACCTGCGGGCGACCGTGCTCGTCGAAGCTGGCCTGGGCGTCGGTGACCTGGTCACCGGTGATGATCAGGCCGCGCTCGACCGGGGCGGAGCGGCCGCCTTCGCGGAACTCGAACACCTCGGTGGTAGCCTTGGACGCACCCGGCTCGGCGCCGAAGCGGAACTCCAGGTTGGCGGTCTTGCCGAGGATACGCTTGGCTTCGGCGGTGTCCTGCACGCCCGGCAGCTCGACCACGATGCGGTTGGCACCCTGGCGCTGGACCAGCGGCTCGGCCACGCCCAGCTCGTTGACCCGGTTACGCACGGTGGTCAGGTTCTGCTTGATCGAGTATTCGCGGATCTCGGCGACTTTCGCCTGGGTCAGCGCCAGACGCAGCACGGCGAGCTCGTTGCGCTCGGTGGTGGTCAGGTCGAAGTCATTGAAATTCTTGCGGATCAGGCTGCGGGCCTGTTCGCGGGTAGCATCGTCGGCGAAGCCCAGCATGATGCCGCCGTCCTGCTGGGGCAGGCTGCGGTAGCGGACGCGCTCTTTGCGCAGCAAGGTCTTGACCTCGCCTTCGTAGACTTTCATGCGAGCGGTCATGGCCTTGTCCATGTCCACTTCCAGCAGGAAGTGCACACCACCGGACAGGTCCAGGCCCAGCTTCATCGGGCTGGCACCCAGGTTGCGCAGCCACTGCGGGGTGGTCTGGGCCAGGTTCAGGGCCACGACATAGTCGTCGCCGAGGGCCTTGCGCGCCACATCCTTGGCTGGCAGCTGTGCTTCCTGGTTGGTCAGGCGCACCAGCGCACTGCCCTTCTCGCCCAGGTTGCTGCCTTTGACGGCGATGCCGGCATCGGTCAGCGCCTTGGTCACGCGATCGAGGTCGGCCTGGCTGACATGCAGGGCGGAACTGGCGCCGCTGATCTGCACCGCCGGATCATCCGGGTAGAGGTTGGGTGCGGAATAAATGAAGCCGACCGCCAGTACCACCACGATCAGCAGGTATTTCCACAGAGGGTATTTGTTCAGCATCACGCCGCCCGTTCAAGACGCGGGGCGCTTTGCGCGCCCCGACTGGAAAAATGAAACCGGTAACTCAGATAGCCTTGAGCGTACCTTTCGGCAGGGTCGCGGCAATGGCGCCCTTCTGGAACTTCAGTTCGACGTTGTCGGACACTTCCAGGACCACGAAGTCGTCGGCGACCTTGACGATCTTGCCGGCGATGCCGCCGTTGGTGACCACTTCGTCACCTTTTTGCAGGTTGCTCAGCAGGTTTTTCTGCTCTTTGGCACGCTTGGCCTGCGGGCGCCAGATCATCAGGTAGAAGATGACCAGGAAACCGACCAGGAAGATCCACTCGAAGCCGGTACCGGCTGGGCCGGCGGCTGGGGCTGCTGCGTCCGCGTAGGCGGCGGGAATCAAGAAGCTCATTGGGCACTCCTAATGAATGTTTTCTAATAATGGATGCGAACAGTCAGTCCAAGGGCGGCACAGGAAGCCCGCGCTTGGCGTAGAAGGCGTCGACAAAGGCGGCCAATTTACCCTGTTGAATAGCCTCGCGTAAACCGGCCATCAAGCGCTGGTAATGGCGCAAGTTGTGGATGGTATTCAGCATGCTGCTCAACATTTCGCCGCACTTGTCCAGGTGATGCAGATAAGCGCGGGAGAAGTTGGTGCAGGTATAGCAATCGCAGGTCGGATCCAGCGGCGATTCATCATGGCGATGGAACGCGTTGCGGATCTTGATCACCCCGGTGTCGACGAACAGATGGCCGTTGCGCGCATTGCGCGTGGGCATCACGCAGTCGAACATGTCGACGCCGCGGCGCACACCCTCTACAAGATCTTCCGGCTTGCCTACCCCCATAAGGTAACGAGGTTTGTCAGCAGGCATTTGCGCCGGCAGGTAGTCCAGCACCTTGATCATCTCGTGCTTGGGCTCGCCCACCGACAGGCCGCCGATGGCCAGGCCATCGAAGTCGATGTTGACCAGCGCTTCCAGCGAGCGCATGCGCAGGTCCTGGTACATGCCGCCCTGGACGATGCCGAACAGCGCCGCGGTGTTGTCGCCGTGGGCGTTCTTCGAGCGCTGGGCCCAGCGCAGCGACAGCTCCATGGAGGTGCGCGCCACGTCGTGCTCGGCCGGATACGGGGTGCACTCGTCGAAGATCATCACGATGTCCGAGCCCAGGTCGCGCTGGACCTGCATGGACTCCTCGGGACCCATGAACACCTTGGAACCGTCCACTGGCGATGCGAAGGTCACGCCTTCCTCCTTGATCTTGCGCATGGCGCCCAGGCTGAACACCTGGAAACCACCGGAATCAGTGAGGATAGGGCCTTTCCATTGCATGAAGTCGTGCAGGCCGTTGTGCTTCTTGATGACCTCGGTGCCCGGGCGCAGCCACAGGTGGAAGGTGTTGCCGAGGATGATCTCGGCGCCGATGGCCTCGATGTCACGCGGCAGCATGCCCTTGACCGTGCCGTAGGTGCCCACCGGCATGAAGGCCGGGGTCTCGACGGTGCCACGGGGGAAGGTCAGCCGGCCACGACGGGCCTTGCCGTCGGTGGCCAGCAGTTCGAACGACATTCGACAGGTGCGACTCATGCTTGATCCTCTGGGCCGCGTGGCGCCGGATTGCGGGTGATGAACATGGCATCACCGTAACTGAAGAAGCGGTACCCGTTCTCGACCGCCGCCGCGTAGGCGGCCATGGTCTCGGGGTAACCGGCGAAGGCCGAGACCAGCATCAGCAGCGTGGACTCCGGCAGGTGGAAGTTGGTGACCAGGCAATCGACCACATGGAACGGCCGGCCCGGGAAGATGAAGATGTCGGTGTCGCCGCTGAAGGCCTTGAGCTCGCCATCGCGCGCCGCGCTTTCCAGCGAGCGCACGCTTGTGGTGCCCACGGCGATCACCCGGCCGCCACGGGCGCGGCACGCGGCGACGGCGTCGACCACGTCCTGGCTCACTTCGAGCCACTCTTTATGCATGGTGTGGTCTTCGATCTTGTCGACCCGCACCGGCTGGAAGGTGCCGGCGCCCACGTGCAAGGTGACGAAGGCGCGCTCGACGCCCTTGGCGGCGATCTTCGCCAGCAGCGCTTCGTCGAAATGCAGGCCGGCGGTGGGCGCGGCCACGGCGCCGGCGCGCTCGGCGTAGACGGTCTGGTAGCGCTCGCGGTCGGCGCCCTCGTCGGGGCGGTCGATGTACGGTGGCAGCGGCATGTGGCCGACGCGCTCGAGCAGCGGCAGCACCTCTTCACTGAAGCGCAGTTCGAACAGCGTGTCGTGGCGGGCCACCATCTCGGCCTCGCCACCGCCGTCGATGAGGATCTGCGCGCCTTCCTTAGGCGCCTTGCTGGCGCGCACGTGGGCCAGCACGCGGTGTCTGTCGAGCACGCGCTCGACCAGCACTTCCAGCTTGCCGCCGGAGGCTTTCTGGCCGAACAGGCGCGCCGGGATCACCCGGGTGTTGTTGAACACCATCAGGTCGCCCGGGCGCAGGTACTCGAGCAGGTCGGTGAACTGCTTGTGGGCCAGCGTGCCGCTGGGGCCATCGAGCACCAGCAGGCGGCTGCCATGGCGCTCGGCCAGCGGATGGCGGGCGATCAGGGAATCGGGGAGTTCGAAAGAAAAATCGGCGACGCGCATGATGATGTTCGGTTCGACAGGGCCGCAAAGTTTAGCCCAATGCGTGAAAATTGACCATGAAAGCCGATTGACCGACCCAAGGCACCTCTCTATACTGCGGCGCCACAAGCCCTGATGGCGGAATTGGTAGACGCGGCGGATTCAAAATCCGTTTTCGAAAGGAGTGGGAGTTCGAGTCTCCCTCGGGGCACCAAGATCCAGAAAAAAACCGACCTTATGGTCGGTTTTTTTGTGCCTGTCGATTAGCCTATGCCTCTACCTGCGCGATCCCTGTAGGAGCGGCCTTGTGCCGCGAAAGGGCTGCAACACAGCCCCGACGTTTTGCGCCATGCCCGAGATCCTGAACCTGCTGCGCAGCCCTTTCGCGGCACAAGGCCGCTCCTACAAAAAACGTGCAAGCCTGGCGGACTTCGAGCTCGTTTCAAGCCCAGTACTTTAAGGCTTTTCCCACTCCCTGCAGTCCATTTCCCAAACCTAGCCAAGCCTTTGGCGACTCTCCTGACTGCACAGAAAATCACACTTGGTGCAATTTACTGTAGAGCCACAGCATTGACTTCATGTTACCGGCCGCACAGGGTAAGTAGCTTCTAGCCCCATCGGAACATTCCCCGTGCCACTAAGCCATCGCCCTGTCCAACCTGCCGACATCGCCACGCTCTGTAGCTTCCCTCAAAGCGCGGACGAACTCTTCTATATGTTCCCCAAAGCAACTCACCCGCTTACACCCGCACAACTAAGCGAAGCCATCGCCCAGCGCAGCGGTTCGACGGTGATCGAGGCTGACGGGGCGATCGTTGGCTTCGCTAATTTCTATAAGGCTGAATATGACGGTGTCTGCGCGCTGGGTAATGTGGTGGTGGCCCCGACCGCGCGAGGCCAGGGTGTGGCGCGCTACCTTGTGCAATGCATGATCGCTCTGGCTCGCGAAGATTTCGCGGCGCGGGAGGTCTGGGTGTCGTGTTTCAATCACAACACCGCAGGGCTGCTGCTTTATCCACAGCTCGGTTTTGTGCCGTTCGGGATCGAGGAGCGACAGGCACCGGATGGAAGCCGGATCGCGCTGGTGCAGATGAAGCAGGTGTTGAGCTGAGGTTGAGGTGATTTACGTGTGTGCGGTGTGGCCTGGGTTGGGCTGCGTTGCAGCCCATCGCGGGGCAAGCCCGCTCCCACGCTGGCGATGCTTGCGACTCTGCTCATCATGCGACAGCGCAGCACAAAGCGCCGGGTGACAGGGGATCTGGCTGGACTAGCCTTCTGTATTGCGCAAGCGCGCGGCCTGGACATGGGACTGTGCTCGAATGATTTCATCAGCGTCACCTTCGGCCGCTACCTGTAACAGGTATTCCTGAATCGCTGCCTCGGAATCCAGTAGATCCGCAATCTTGAATGGCGTCAGTTCACTGGCCATGCTCGACTACCTCGCAATGTGAATGTGTGACGAGCCTAAACCATAGCCCTGAGGGAAGCTTTACCGCTTGCTGTAGGCCTCTTCTTTACTGCCGACCAGAAAAACCACGTAACACCCTGCGTCAAATCCCACCGAACCTTGCCCTTCCCGCGACGTCGGAACCTGCATCCCCCGCATCGAGGTTCCCCCCACGTGAAAGCCCTCCTCGCCCGCAAATACCGCCTGGTGGTCAAGACCTTCGGCTACATCGGCTGGTCGCTGTTCTGGCTGCTGATCTGGGATGTGCTGGTCACCATCGACTTCATGCTGTTCTTCAACAGCAAGTTCAGCCTGCCGCTGATCCCGCTCACCCTGCTGGGCTCGGCGCTGGTGGTGCTGGTGAGCTTTCGCAACAGCAGCGCCTACAACCGCTGGTGGGAGGCGCGCACGCTGTGGGGCGCGCTGGTGAACAGTTCACGCAGCTTCGCCCGGCAGGTGCTGACGCTGGTCGACGATCCGGCCGACGGGCCGAACCCGGTGAAGGCGACCTTGCTGCGTCGGCATATCGCCTACGTGAACTGCCTGGCGGCGCATCTCAAGGGCGAGCAGTGCCCGGATGAGCTGATGGCGTTCATACCGCCCGGGGAGTTCGAGCGGCGCAATCGTTCGAACAACTTCGCCAACGATATCCTCGGCGGCTCGGCGGCCTTGCTGGCCCAGGAGTACCAGGCCGGGCGACTGGACAGCATTCGCCTGGCGCGGCTGGAATCGACCCTGGTGGACATGTCCAACGCCCAGGGCGGGATGGAGCGGATCGCCAATACGCCGCTGCCCTACCCTTATGTGTACTTCCCGCGGCTGTTCATCACGTTGTTCTGCCTGATCGTGCCGGTGGGGCTGGTGGAGTCGCTGGGCTGGTTCACGCCGCTGGCCTCGACGGTGGTCGGCTTCATGCTGCTGGCCATCGAGCGGATCGGCACGGACCTGCAGAGCCCGTTCCGCTTCAGCGAGCACCAGATTCCGATGGACACGATCTGCGAGACGATCGAACGCAACCTGGAGTCGATGCAGCGGGAGGCGCAATGTGGGGCGTTGGTGCATTGAGTGGATCGATACGCCTTTTCAATCTATTCAAGGTTTTTGCAGGTGAAAAATTTGATCGCATATTGGCTGCCAGGTGCCAGACGATAGCCTTGCAGCGCCTATGAGATCGAGCGCCGCCCGCGCGGCGCATCGCGACGCAAGGCCGCTCCTACATTTGTTGCAACGTGCCGAACCTGTCAGGCCATGGTTGCCCGCCTTGGCACATGTCTTGAGACAGGTGAGGCGCCAGTGATGCCCACACTGAAACCGCGTCGGACCAACAAGGCGTACCAGGTGATGGCACAGGATTGACTGGCCCGAAACAGATGTAGGAGCGGCCTTGCGTCGCGATGCGCCGCGCGGGCGGCGCTCGATCTCAAAGACGCTGCAGAAATCTCGCCGAACACCCCAACGCCCCCACCGCTCTTAAGCCTACCCCCGCCGGACATACTCCCGACAATCCTCCCAACCGATCCCGCTCTGGGCCGTGTGCTGCAACAGCCACTCCAGCGCCGGCTGCGTCTTGGGCTGATTGTCGCGGAACTGGATCACCCCCTTGCGCCACAGCAGCATCAGCGTCAGCACCCGCTGTGCCGAGGCTTCGGCGGTCAGCGGTCCGTCATCCTGGGCGTCGATGTCCCACAACGATACCCGCAACTGCTGGCTGTCCATGAATGCCTCGCCATCGGCGCGGCGCTGACCGTAGGGCGGACGGAACAACGGCACATACTGCTCCGCCAGGTCGGCCTGGACCCGCGCCTGGCTGCGCCGCAGCGAGTCCTGCCAGTCCTGCCACTGGGCGTGGGAGCGGTACTCCCAACCCTGGATACCCACGCACTGGCCGGCATACAGCTCATTCACCGGGCCGGCGTCGCGCCGTTGCTGCAGGCGATTGCCGAGCACGAAAAAAATCCCGTCGAGCTTCTGCCGCCGCAGGTAGTCAGCCACCGCATCGGTGCTGCCGCCCTGGGGCCCCGGGCCGCCGACGAAGGTCAGGAGGAACATCCGGTCGTTGAGCTCCTCGCCATTGCGCTCGCGGTTGGACAGCTTGGCAACCTCGCTGGTGGTCTGCGGGAACAGCGCGGCCTTGCGCAACTGTTCATCCAGGTATCGAGTGTGGAACTGATGACTGGGCTCGACCCATCCGGTATAGAACGTGCCGACATCCTCGGCGAAAACAGCAGACTGCGTGCGTAGATCGGCCATGGACTCGACCGGGTAGCAGAACGAGGCATCCTGCTCGCAACTCTTCTGCGCCTGTTGATAACTTGTCCACAGGCGCTGCCACAGACGTGCCCGTACGGCCCGCACGACGGGCAGGTTGATCTGGCGCAAGCCGAGCCGGGTCTTGAGCGCCTGCTCGTCGAGCATCTCGCTTTCGTGCAGCACCCGGGCGAACGACAGGATCTCCGCCCGCGACGCCACGTCGAACAGCGTCGGGCTGTCCAACTGCTCGGGCCACAGCTCACGGTCGAAACTGACGAAATCCGCCGGGGCCGCCTGCGCGCCCAGGCTGAGCAGCCCGGCGAACAGGGCAAACGCGATACGCACGATGAGCAATCTCCTTGAAGGCATGGCGCGCACTATAGCGCGACCGCCCGCGGTTTAATGTGGCGATGTTCGGTGACTATCGTCGCCATAGTTTGGCGTTGTGCCAGCGGCCCCGTAGAATTCGCCCGACGATTCCAGGAGCCGACCCGATGCTGACGGTGATTTCCCCCGCCAAGACCCTCGACTACGACACCCCGCCGGTAACCCAGCGCCACACCCTGCCCCAGTACCTGGACGACTCCCAGGAACTGATCGTGCAACTGCGCGAACTGGCGCCGGCGCAGATCGCCGAGCTGATGCACCTCTCCGACAAGCTCGCCGGCCTCAACGCCGCCCGCTTCGGCAGCTGGACCCCGGATTTCACCCCGGCCAACGCCAAGCAGGCGCTGCTGGCGTTCAAGGGCGACGTGTACACCGGGCTCGACGCCGAGAGCCTGGGCGAGGACGACTTCAGCTACGCCCAGGACCACCTGCGCATGCTCTCGGGCCTGTACGGCCTGCTGCGCCCGCTGGACCTGATGCAACCCTACCGCCTGGAAATGGGCACCAAGCTGGCCAATGCCCGCGGCAAGGACCTGTATGCCTTCTGGGGCACGCGCATCAGTGAATGGCTGAACCAGGCCCTGGCCGACCAGGGTGACGACGTGCTGCTGAACCTGGCCAGCAACGAGTACTTCAGCGCGGTGAAGAAGAGCGCGCTGAAGGCGCGGGTGATCAATGTCGACTTCAAGGACCTGAAGAACGGCCAGTACAAGATCATCAGCTTCTACGCCAAGAAGGCCCGCGGGATGATGAGCCGCTTCGTGATCCAGGAGCGGATCAACGATCCGGAGCAGCTCAAGCGCTTTGATGTGCAGGGTTACTACTACAGCGCCGAGCAGTCGAAGCCGGATCATCTGGTGTTCCTGCGCGATCACGCTGAGGGCTGATGGCCCCGGGGGCGCTTTGCGCCCCTTTCGCGGCACAAGGCCGCTCCTACAGGGACCGCGCTGTTCTCTGTAGGGGCGGCCTTGTGCCGCGAAAGGGCTGCGAAGCAGCCCCATCCCACCCTTGCCCTGCAACGGGGCACGCTTTCACCCTCGAATTCGCCAAATAACAGACGCCAAAAAACCAACCACCCTATCCTTATTGCAAAACGCCATAAGACCGTTCGTAGTTTTTTGACGAAAATTGAAAAAAATTTTCGCATGCTGGCCTATAACCATCCCCCTGCGATTTCGCCCTTTATATACGGGGACGAAACTGCCGTGTGCTATCAGATTGAAAGTATTTCCCTCTGAAAAAATATTTAGAAATCTTTCATCGTGACGAAACCGCCCCCGGAACTTCTGCCAAGGGAGATGGCTCATAGCACCCGTAACGAGTTTCAAGCGCCCGGCGTGAGAAATGACTTACAGATGACAAAGGGCCGCCATTCTCAACCGGCCCAAAAAACTTCAACGGCGGTACAGGAAGTGCCAAAAGCCATGATCCATGCAGGAGACAAGCGCCCCTAAAATTCGTCCTAGTGGTTGATTTCAAAGGATTTATCCACTTGAAAAAACAAGCACAGCACTTCACCAACGGTGAATTGCAATAAAGACGGCTGCATTTCAGGGCACGCCACTTTTAATACTGGCCTTTGACTGCCAACTTTGAGTGCATAACTTTTTGCGCTCCGGATTTATTCATGCCTGCGTTCGGTGAAGTGTCAGTTCGCCATGGATCCGTGCGCCCGAATACTGCTGGTCAATCAACCCGGTCGGCTCTTCGCTGAAGGGCTGGCGTGATAAACACACGAGGTGAATGCGATGCGTATCAGCATCTTTGGTTTGGGTTATGTGGGTGCAGTCTGTGCAGGTTGCCTGTCGGCACGAGGCCATGAAGTGATTGGTGTGGACGTTTCCAGCACCAAGATCGACCTGATCAACAAGGGCAAGTCGCCCATCGTCGAACCGGGCCTCGAAGAGCTGCTGCAACAAGGCATCGCCAACGGCCGCCTGCGCGGCACCACCGACTTCGCCGAAGCCATCCGCGCCAGCGACGTGTCGATGATCTGCGTCGGCACGCCAAGCAAGAAAAACGGCGACCTGGGCCTGGAATACATCGAGTCGGTGTGCCGCGAGATCGGCTACGTGCTGCGCGACAAGGCCAGCCGTCACACCGTGGTGGTGCGCAGCACCGTGCTGCCGGGCACCGTGAAGAACGTGGTCATTCCGATTCTGGAAGACTGTTCGGGCAAGAAGGCCGGTGTCGACTTCGGCGTCGCGGTCAACCCGGAGTTCCTGCGCGAAAGCACCGCGATCAAGGACTACGACCAGCCACCGATGACCGTCATCGGCGAACTGGACAGCGCCAGCGGCGACGTGCTGCAGGCCCTGTACGAAGAACTCGACGCGCCGATCATCCGCAAGCCGGTCGAAGTGGCCGAGATGATCAAGTACACCTGCAACGTCTGGCACGCGACCAAGGTCACCTTCGCCAACGAGATCGGCAACATCGCCAAGGCCGTCGGCGTCGATGGTCGCGAGGTGATGGACGTGGTCTGCCAGGACAAGGCGCTGAACCTGTCGCAGTACTACATGCGCCCGGGCTTCGCCTTCGGTGGCTCGTGCCTGCCCAAGGACGTGCGCGCCCTCACCTACCGCGCCGCCAGCCTCGACGTGCGCGCGCCGCTGCTCGACTCGCTGATGCGCAGCAACGAATCCCAGGTGCAGAACGCCTTCGACATCATCGAGAGCCACGACAAGCGCAAGGTCGCCCTGCTCGGCCTTTCGTTCAAGGCCGGCACCGACGACCTGCGCGAAAGCCCGCTGGTGGAGCTGGCCGAACGCCTGATCGGCAAGGGCTACCAGCTCGACATCTACGACCAGAACGTCGAGTACGCCCGTGTCCACGGCGCCAACAAGGACTACATCGAGTCGAAGATCCCCCACGTCTCCTCCTTGCTCAACGCCAACTTCGAGCAGGTGGTGGACAACGCCGAGATCATCATCCTGGGCAACCGTGACGAGCAGTTCCGCGCCCTGGCCCAGCAGGCACCGGAAGGCAAGCAGGTGATCGACCTGGTCGGCTTCATGAGCAAGCCGACCTGCGCCACCAGCCGCACCGAAGGTATCTGCTGGTAAACCCGGCCGGGCGGCGCGTCCCTCCCCAGCGCGCCGCCCGCCCTCCCCCGAATTCTCGACGGATGCCGAACATGCAAAGGTTCCAGACCATGCTGCTGCAATGCGCCGGCTGGCTGCTCTACATGAGCCTGCTCATGCTGATCGCCCTGGCCCTGCCCAGCGATATCTTCGACTCGCAGTCGAAGCACTTCATCTTCCTGGTCGGTGCCGTCGGCATCTGGCGCTACTCCATGGGCGCCACCCATTTCATCCGCGGCATGATCTTCCTGTACATCGTCTACCCCTACCTGCGCCGCAAGGTGCAGAAACTCGGCAAGGACGCCGACCCGTCGCACGTGTACCTGATGGTCACCAGCTTTCGCATCGAGGCACTGACAACCGCCCAGGTGTACAGCTCGGTAATCCGCGAGGCGATCGACTGCGGCTTCCCCACCACCGTGGTCTGCTCGCTGGTGGAGAAGTCCGACGAGTTGCTGGTGAAAAGCCTGTGGGCCAAGTACAACCCGCCGTCCCACGTGACCCTCGACATCGTGCGTATCGCCGGCACCGGCAAGCGTGACGGCCTGGCCTATGGTTTCCGCGCCATCTCGCGGATGCTGCCGGATGAAAACGCCGTGGTGGCGGTGATCGACGGCGACACCGTGCTGGCCGAGGGCGTGGTGCGCAAGACCGTGCCATGGTTCCGCCTGTACCCCAACGTCGGTGGCCTGACCACCAACGAGTTCTGCGAAGTGCGCGGCGGCTACATCATGAGCGAGTGGCACAAGCTGCGCTTCGCCCAGCGCCACATCAACATGTGCTCCATGGCCCTGTCCAAGCGCGTGCTGACCATGACCGGGCGCATGTCGATGTTCCGCGCAAGCGTAGTGACCAACCCCGAGTTCATCGCCGACGTCGAAAGCGACTCGCTGATGCACTGGCGCCTGGGCCGCTTCAAGTTCCTCACCGGCGACGACAAGTCCAGCTGGTTCAGCCTGATGCGCCTGGGCTACGACACCTTCTACGTGCCCGATGCCGCGATCAACACGGTCGAGCACCCGCCAGAGAAGAGCTTCGTCAAGGCCAGCCGCAAGCTGATGTACCGCTGGTACGGCAACAACCTGCGGCAGAACTCCCGCGCCCTGGGCCTGGGTCTCAAGCGCCTGGGGCTGTTCACCAGCATCGTGCTGCTCGACCAGCGCGTGTCGATGTGGACCAGCCTGCTGGGCCTGACCGTGGCGGTGATCGCCAGCTTCAAGTTCGGCCTGCAGTTCCTGCTGGTGTACCTGCTGTGGATCGGCATCACCCGCCTGATCCTCACCATCATGCTGCTGTGCTCGGGTCACAACGTCGGCCCGGCCTACCCGCTGATCCTCTATTACAACCAGATCGTCGGCGCGGTGATGAAGATCTACGTGTTCTTCCGCCTCGACAGGCAGTCCTGGACCCGCCAGCCCACTGCCCTCAAACGCGACCTCGCAAGTTTTCAACAATGGTTCAACACCTGGTCCTCGCGGACCATGACCTTCTCGGCCGCGAGCATCTTCGTCGCCGTGCTGTTCATGGTCGTGTGAGCCCCCGGATCGGACAACAGGAACGAATATCGCCATGAATACCGCCGTGAACGTCAATGTCGTGCATGAATCCGAAGCGCAGCGCCAGCACGCCCGGGTGCGCATCCCCGCCAAGCTGCGCTACCTGGACGGCAACCGCGAAGCGCACGAGGTGAAGGTTGACGACCTGTCCGCCGGGGGCCTGTCCTTCCACGCCAAGAAGCCTCTGCCTGAAGGCGAAGTGCTGCGCGGTCGCCTGCAGTTCGTGGTCGACAACCTCGGCCTGTCGATGGACGTCGAACTGCTGGTGCGCACCAGCAGCCGCGAGACCGCCCGCACCGGCGCCGAGTTCCAGAACCTCGAGCCGCGCGACATCGCCACCCTGCGCCACATCATCACCAGCCACCTGTCCGGCGAGCTGATCAGCGTCGGCGACGTGCTCAGTACCCTGCAGCGCGACAACTTCACCAAGGCGCGCAAGCACAAGGACGGAGGCTCGGGCCTTTCCGCCTTTGGCCGCCTGCGCGCGGTCACCGTGACCGCCGGGGTGTTCGTGGTCGGCCTGGTGGCCTTCGGCTTCGTCGCCAAGTCGCTGTACGGCCTGTACTTCGTCAGCCATGCCGAGGCCGGCGTGGTCGCGGTGCCCACCACCAACGTCACCATGCCCCGCGACGGCAGTCTGCAGAGCCTGGTGGAAAGCGGCGCGAGCGTGGCCAAGGGCGCACCGCTGGCGACCTTCAACACCAGCATGCTCGACCTGCTCAAGGGCCACCTGGACGACTCGCAGCTGGAGCCGGCCAAGGTCGAGGAGCTGTTCGGCAAGCAGCTCTCCGGCACCCTCACCAGCCCGTGCGACTGCGTGGTCTCGCGTCAGCTGGTGGATGACGGCCAGTACGCCAGCAAGGGCCAGCCGGTGTTCGCGCTGATCCCGCGCACCAGCGTCCCGACCATCGAGGCGCGCTTCAGCTATCGCCAGTTCGACGAAGTGAAGCCGGGTACCCGGGTCAACTTCCAGATCGCCGGCGAGGACGAAGTGCGCACCGGGCGGATCACCGGCAGCTCGAGCCTGGACACCGACAACCTGGCCTCCGACATCCGCGTGCAGATCAAGCCCGACGGCGGCCTGCCGGCCGAGCTCGCCGGGCGCCCGGCCGCGGTCAACAGTGATCGTGGTCCGTCGCTGAACTGGCTGATCGACAAGGCCGTGGCTCGTGGGTTGTAAGAGGATCGGACGATGAAACCTTTGAATGGTTTTTCTCCTGCTGGAGTGGCGTCGCCTGGATCGCGGCACAAGGCCGCTCCTACAGGGACCGCGCCGCACCCTGTAGGAGCGGGCTTGCCCCGCGATCGGGTGCGCAGCGCCCGCCCATTGGCATGGTGCGCCCTGGCCGCCGCCATCACCCTGGCCGGCTGCGCCGGCCTGCCCGACCAGCGCCTGGCCAATGAAGCGCTCAAGCGCGGCGACACCGCCACCGCCGAGCGCAACTACAAGGCCCTGGCCGACCTCGGCTACAGCGATGCCCAGGTAGGCCTGGCCGATATCCAGGTCGCCACCCGCGACCCGGCGAAACTCAAGGAGGCCGAAGCCACCTACCGCGCCGCCGCCGCCACCTCGCCCCGTGCCCAGGCGCGTCTCGGCCGCCTGCTGGTGGCCAAGCCCGACAGCACCCAGGCCGAACGCGAGGAGGCCGAAACCCTGCTCAAGCACGCCGCACAACAGGGCGAAAGCAACACCCTGATCCCGCTGGCGATGCTCTACCTGCAGTACCCGCAGAGCTTCCCCAAGGTCAACGCCCAGCAGCAGATCGACCAGTGGCGCGCCGCCGGCAACCCCGAGGCGGGCCTTGCCCAGGTCCTGCTGTACCGCACCGAGGGCACCTACGACCAGCACCTGGGCGATGTGGAGAAGATCTGCAAGGCGGCACTGACCAGCACCGACATCTGCTACGTCGAGCTGGCCACCGTCTACCAGAAACGCGCCCAGCCCGACCAGCAGGCCGCCCTGCTCGAACAACTGAAAGCCGCCCATGCCCGTGGCGCCGTGCCGGCCACCCGGGTCGACAGCGTCGCCCGGGTGCTGGCCGACCGCAGCCTCGGCCAGACCGACGAGAAGACCGCCAAGGACCTGCTCGAGCACATCGCCCCGGCCAACCCGGCCTCGTGGGTGAGCCTGGCGCAACTGCTCTACGACTTCCCCGAGCTGGGCGACACCGACCAGTTGATGGCCTACATCGACAAGGGCCGCGAGGCCGAGCAACCCCGCGCCGAACTGCTGCTGGGCCGCCTCTACTACGAAGGCAAGACCGTGCCCGCCGACGCGCAGAAGGCCCAGGAGCACCTGCAGGCCGCCGCCGACGCCGGCGAGGTCAGCGCCGACTACTACCTCGGCCAGCTCTACCGCCGTGGCTACCTGGGCCAGGTCGAGCCGCAGAAAGCCGTGGACCACCTGCTCGCCGCCGCCCGCGGCGGCCAGAACAGCGCCGACTACGCCCTGGCCCAGCTGTTCAGCGAAGGCCACGGCATCCGCCCGGCACCGACCAATGCCTGGGTGTTCGCCCAGCTGTCACAGGTCAACCCGACCCCGCAGTCGACCGAACTGCTGCAACAGCTCGACCAGCAGCTCACGCCCGACCAGCGCAACCAGGCGCAGGACCTGCTGGCGCAGGAGAAGCGGGCACGCGGCAGCATGACCCAGGGCGCCAACAGCACCCTGGCCATCGAAGCACTGCAGGACGAGAAAGACGACGTAGACGCCGAGGATTCGCTATGACGCTCAACCCCTTCGTGAAAGCCGGCATCGGCCTGGGCTTCGCCCTGCTGTGGTCGATGCCGACCCTGGCGGCGGAAACCGCGCAGAAGAACTTCGGCCTCGACGTGAAGATCACCGGCCAGTCCGAGGACGACCGCGACCTGGGCACCCGCTCCGGCGGCGACGTCAACGGCCTGGGCCTGGACCTGCGACCCTGGGTGTACGGTGAGCGCGGCCACTGGAGCGCCTTCGCCATGGGCCAGGCGGTGGCCGCCACCGACATCATCGAGACCGACACTCTGCGCCAGAACGACGACGGCACCACCAGCGACAACGGCGACGACAGCCGCAAGCCGGACAAGAGCTACCTGGCCATGCGCGAGTTCTGGATCGGCTACAGCGGCCTGACCCCCTACCCCGGCGAGCAGCTGCGCTTCGGCCGCCAGCGCCTGCGCAGCGACGACGGCATGTGGCGCGACACCAACATCGAGGCGCTGAACTGGACCTTCGACACCACCCTGCTCAAGGCCGACCTGGGCGTGGCCCAGCGCTTCAGCGAATACCGCACCGACCTCACCGAGCTGGCCCCGGAGGACAAGGACCGCACCCACGTCTATGGCAACGTCGCCACGCAGTGGACACCCGGCCACTGGGTCGGCCTGCGCGCCCACCACACTCATGACGGCGGCAGCCTGAAAAGCCCAGGCGAAACCGTCGACGCCCTCGACAAGACTCGCACGGGCGATCTCACCTGGCTGGGCCTGGAGGCCAACAGCGATGCCTACAACTGGCGCAACGACCACACCGTCAACTACTGGGGCAGCGTCACCTGGCTGACCGGCGATCGCGACACCCTCAGCAGCCAGGCGGTGGGCAACGACCAGGTCGCCACCGGCAAGCAGAGCGGCGACGTCAACGCCTGGGCCACCGACCTCGGCATCCGCCTGCGCCTGGACCCGCAATGGCAGGTCGGCGCGGCCTATGCCCGGGGCAGCGGCGGTGGCGGCAGCGACGGTTCGAACAACTTCGAGCAGACCGGCCTTGAGAGCAACCGCTCCAACTTCACCGGCACCCGCTCGCGGGTGCACCGCTTCGGCGAAGCGTTCCGCGGCGAGCTGGGCAACCTGCAGGCCGCCACCCTGTTCGCCTCCTGGCAGCTGCGCGACGACTACGACGCCAGCTTCATCTACCACAAGTTCTGGCGCGTCGACGGCAAGCAGAACATCGGCTCCAGTGGCATCAACGCGGTGGTCGACGACGGCGGCATCAACCGTCCGCTGGTGCAGGGTGAGAAAGACCTCGGCCAGGAGATGGACGTGGTCGTCACCAAGTACTTCAAGCAAGGCCTGCTGCCGGCCTCGATCAGCCAGTCGATCGACGAGCCGTCGGCCCTGGTGCGCCTGCGCGCCGGCGTGTTCAAGCCGGGCGACGCCTATGGCAAAGAGGCCGACTCGTACATGCACCGCGCCTTCGTCGACGTGATCTGGCGCTACTGAGGCCGGGAGAGGATTTGACATGAACCTGCACCCGAACCTTCGCCACAGCCTGCTGGCCAGCGCCCTGCTGCTGGCCGCAGGCCTGGCCCAGGCCGCCGAGCCGGAAATGGCCAAGGGGCTGCAACAGGCCAAGACCTACACCGTTGCCAGTGCGCCGATCGAGCCACTGCTGATGGACCCGCCCAAGCTACCCGACCTCTCCGGCTACACCGCCGAAGCCGTGCAGAAGAAGATCGACCGCCGCCACAAGGGCAAGGTCAGCGTGCGCCGCATGCTCCAGGAGGACACCCTCAAGGAGTTCATCGGCGGCGACAATAAGGGCGCCGAGTGGGTGCGGCGCCAGCACGGCATTCCCCAGGCGATCTTCGTCGATGACGGGCATGTCGACCTGGTGGAACTGAGCAAAAAGGTGCCCGACCAGTACCTGCGCGAGACCGCGCCGGGGGTCTACCTCGCCCGCCTGCCGATCGTGGTCGGGCGCAAGGGCGTGCTGGAGATCGACGGCAAGGTCAAGGAGCTGCGCCTGTCCGAAGAGGCCGGCTCGTTCATCGTCAACGACGGCAAGCTGTTCGTCAGCGATACCCGGGTGACCGGCTGGCGCGAGCAGGCCAACGGCCCGGCAACCTTCCGCAAGCCCGATGAATTCCGCCCGTTCCTGCTCAGCTGGGGCGGCACCGAGACCTATATCGTCAACAGCAAGATGGCCAGCTTCGGCTACGCCAAGTCCAAGTCGTACGGCGTGAGCATCTCGCAGTACACGCCGAACATGGCCAAGCAGATGGGCCGCCCGGAACCCACCGGCTGGATCATCGGCTCCGAGTTCAGCGACATGTGGTACGGCTTCTACTGCTACGAGACCCAGGACTTCGTGATCAAGGACTCGACCTACCGCGACAACATCGTCTACGGCATCGACCCCCACGACCGTTCGCACCGCCTGATCATCGCCGGCAACACCGTGTACGGCACCAAGAAGAAGCACGGGATCATCGTTTCGCGCGAGGTCAACGACAGCTGGATCATCAACAACAAGAGCTACGACAACAAGCTCTCGGGCGTGGTGATCGACCGCAACAGCGTCAACAACCTGATCGCCTACAACGAGATCTACCGCAACCATACCGACGGCATCACCCTGTACGAGAGCGGCGACAACCTGATCTGGGGCAACAAGCTGATCAACAACCGCCGCCACGGCATCCGCGTGCGCAACAGCGTGAACATCCGCCTGTACGAGAACGTCGCCATGGCCAACGGTCTGGTGGGCGTGTACGGACACATCAAGGACCTCTCCGACACCGACCGCGACATCGCCCTCGACCCGTTCGACACCAAGGTGTCGCTGATCGTGGTCGGCGGCGAGCTGGCGGCCAACGGCTCCGGCCCGCTGTCGATCGATTCGCCCCTGTCGGTGGAGCTGTACAAGGTGTCGATGCTGATGCCGCGCAAGGCCAACGGCATCAGCTTCAACGGCGTGCTCGGCGAGCGCCAGGACGAAATCCTCGACCTGCTGGTGCGCCAGCAGAAGGCCGTGCTGATCGACCCGGTCGAACGCCAGACCGAAATGATCGACTAAGGAAGCCCAGACCATGACTCCACACCTGATGAAACTGCTGGGCCTGTCCGCCGCCCTCCTGGCCATCAGCCAGGGCGTGCGCGCCGACGAGGTCAAGGCGCCGACCTTCAGCGCCGAGCCCTGCTGCCAGCTGTGCCCCGAAGCCCACGACGCCAGCCGCTACACCACGCGCTACCAGCAGAACTTCACCACTCTGGTGCAGGCCCAGGGCGACTGGCTGTTCCGTACCCGCGAAGACCTGCGCACCGAATTCGACACCACCCCGGGCGGCTACAAGCGCCTGCAGCAGGTGCACGACGCGTTCAAGAAGCGCGGCGTCGAGCTGGTGGTGGTGTACCAGCCGACTCGCGGCCTGGTGAACCGCAACATGCTCAACCCCGAGGAAAAGGCCGCCTTCGATTACCAGAAGGCACTGCGCAACTACCAGGCCATGCTCCAGCGCTTCGCCAAGATGGGCTACAACGTGCCCGACCTGTCGCCGCTGACCAACGAGCAATTGGCCGCGGCCGACCAGGGCAAGGACTTCTACTTCCGCGGCGACCAGCACTGGACGCCCTACGGCGCCGAGCGCGCGGCGAAAATCGTCGCCGACACCGTGCACCAGATGCCGGCCTTCGAAGGCATCCCGCGCAAGGAATTCGAGACCAGGAAGTCCGGACGCATGGGCAAGACCGGCACCCTGCACAACGTCGCCGGCCAGCTGTGCGGCACCAGCTACGCGGTGCAGTACATGGACCAGTTCGCCACCGAGCCCAAGGGCGGCGCCAGCGGCGGCGACGACCTGTTCGGTGATTCGGGCAACGCGCAGATCACCTTGGTGGGCACCAGCCACAGCGGCAAGAACTACAACTTCTCGGGCTTCCTCGAGCAGTACATTGGCGCCGATGTGCTCAACGTCGCCTTCCCCGGGGGCGGTCTGGAAGGTTCGATGATCCAGTACCTGGGCAGCGAGGAGTTCCAGAACAACCCGCCGAAGATCCTGGTCTGGGAGTTCTCCCCGCTCTACCGCCTGGACCAGGAAACCATCTGGCGGCAGATCCTCGGCCTGCTCGACGACGGCTGCGACGACCGTCCCGCGCAGATGAGCGCCAGCGCCACCCTCAAGCCCGGCAAGAACGAGCTGATGGTCAACGGCAAGAATGGCGTGATCAAGGACCTGGTCAACCGCAACCACCAGCTCGACATCAAGTTCGAGGACACCTCGGTGAAAGTGCTGCAGGCCACTCTGTGGTACCTCAACGGCCGCCACGAGGACATCAAGATCGAGAAGCCCGAGACCTCCGACACCGATGGACGCTTCGTCTTCCAGATGCGCGAGGACGAAGACTGGGCAGGCCAGAACCTGCTCGCCCTGGAGGTCCAGGGGCCGGAAAGCGGCACGCAGAAAGTCGAAGCCAAACTCTGCAAACGCAACAACTTCGCCAGCCCCGCGCAGCACACCGCGCAGGCCGGCCAGTGAGGCAAGCATGACTTCCATCCACCGCAAGACCGCACCCGCTTTGCTCGCCCTCGCCCTGTTCGGCGGTGCGGCGCAGGCCGCGCTGGTACCGCCCCAGGGTTACTACGAGGGCATCGAGAAACTCAAGACCGGCGACGGCAATTTCCGCTGTGAGGCCGCACCCAAGCCCTATACCGGCGCGCTGGTGTTCCGCAGCAAGTACGAAGGCTCGGACAAGGCCCGGGCGACGCTCAATGCCGCCTCGGAAAAAGCCTTTCGCAAATCCACCGAGGACATCACCACCCTCGAGAAGGGCGTGAGCAAGATGGTCGGCCAGTACATGCGCGATGGCCGCCCGGCGCAACTGGACTGCGCACTGACCTGGCTCGACACCTGGGCGCGCGCCGATGCGCTGATGTCCACCGATTACAACCACACCGGCAAGTCCATGCGCAAATGGGCGCTGGGCAGCATGAGCGGGTCGTGGCTGCGCCTGAAGTTCTCCAACTCGCAGCCACTGGCGGCGCACCGGGCCGAGGCCGAGCAGATCGAGAAATGGTTCGTGCGCCTGGCCCGGCAGACCGTGCGTGACTGGAGCGACCTGCCGCTGGAGAAGATCAACAACCACAGCTACTGGGCGGCCTGGTCGGTGATGGCCACCGCGGTGGCCACCGACCGCCAGGACCTCTTCGACTGGGCGGTGAAGGAATACAAGGTCGGCGCCAACCAGGTCGATGAGCAGGGCTTTTTGCCCAACGAGCTCAAGCGCCGCCAGCGTGCCCTGGCCTACCACAACTACGCCCTGCCGCCGCTGGCGATGATCGCCAGCTTCGCCCAGGCCAACGGCGTGGACCTGCGCAAGGAAAACAACTTCGCCCTGCAACGCCTCGGCGAAGGCGTGCTGGCCGGTGCCCGCGATCCTGTTCATTTCAACACCCGCGCCGGCGTGAAGCAGGACCTGAAGGATTTGAAGATCGACAGCAAGTACGCCTGGCTCGAGCCGTGGTGCGCACTGTACCAGTGCGTTGGCGACACCTTGGCGCGCAAGCACGACATGCAGCCGTTCAACAGTTTCAGGCTGGGTGGGGATGTGACGCGGGTCTATGACCCGGGCGCTGCTTTGAAGAAATAGACAACCCTGTGGGAGCGGGTTTACCCGCGAAAGGGCCAGACCTGCCATGTGCGGTGCCTGTGCCGGCCTCTTCGCGGGTAAACCCGCTCCCACAGGGACCTAGGTATCTCCCACTTTTTTGGTGGGGGGTTTGGGGGGCGCTGTGCCCCGGATGCTGTGAACAACAAGGAGAACCGGGATGGTCTTCTCGTCCAACGTGTTCCTGTTCCTGTTCCTGCCGGTTTTCCTCGGCTTGTACTACGTGAGCGGGAACCGCTATCGCAACCTGCTGCTGCTGGTTGCCAGCTACATCTTCTACGCCTGGTGGCGGGTGGACTTCCTCGCCCTGTTCGCCGGGGTCACCCTGTGGAACTACTGGATCGGCCTGAAGGTCGGCGCCGCCGGCGTGCGCACCAAGCCCGCGCAGCGCTGGCTGCTGCTCGGCGTGGGTGTCGACCTGTGCATCCTCGGCTACTTCAAGTACGCCAACTTCGGCGTCGACAGCCTCAACGCGATCATGACCTCGATGGGGCTGGAGCCGTTCATCCTCACCCACGTGCTGCTGCCGATCGGCATCTCGTTCTACATCTTCGAGTCGATCAGCTACATCATCGACGTGTACCGCGGCGACACCCCGGCCACCCGCAACCTGATCGACTTCGCCGCCTTCGTGGCGATCTTCCCGCACCTGATCGCCGGCCCCGTGCTGCGCTTCAAGGACCTGGTCGACCAGTTCAACAACCGCACCCACACCCTGGACAAGTTCTCCGAAGGCTGCACCCGCTTCATGCAGGGCTTCATCAAGAAAGTGTTCATCGCCGACACCCTGGCGGTGGTCGCCGATCACTGCTTCGCCCTGGAGAACCCCACCACCGGTGACGCCTGGCTCGGCGCCCTGGCCTACACCGCGCAGCTGTACTTCGACTTCTCCGGCTACAGCGACATGGCCATCGGCCTGGGCCTGATGATGGGCTTTCGCTTCATGGAGAACTTCAAGCAGCCCTACATCAGCCAGTCGATCACCGAGTTCTGGCGGCGCTGGCACATCAGCCTGTCGACCTGGCTGCGCGACTACCTGTACATCACCCTGGGCGGCAACCGCAAAGGCACCTTCAACACCTACCGCAACCTGTTCCTGACCATGCTGCTGGGCGGGCTGTGGCACGGCGCCAACTTCACCTACATCATCTGGGGCGCCTGGCACGGCATGTGGCTGGCGATCGAGCGGGCGTTGGGCCTGGACACCAACCCGCAGCGTTTCAACCCGGTGAAATGGGCCTTCACGTTCCTGCTGGTGGTGGTCGGCTGGGTGATCTTCCGCGCCGAGAACCTGCACGTGGCGGCACGCATGTACGGCGCCATGTTCAGCTTCGGCGACTGGCAGCTGTCGGAGCTCAACCGCGCCAACCTCACCGGCCTGCAGGTGGCCACGCTGATCGTCGCCTACCTGACCCTGGCGTTCTTCGGCCTGCGCGACTTCTACCGCAACGCAACGCCAGCACCCAAGGCCACCCCGGTGCAGGTCAACGCCGACGGCTCGGTAGGCCTGGACTGGACGCGGATCATGACCCGCGCCCTGGTCCTGCTGCTGTTCACCGCCTCGGTGCTCAAGCTCTCGGCGCAGAGCTACTCACCGTTCCTCTACTTCCAGTTCTGAGGCCCCGATCATGAACCGGACACTTCGCATCACCTATTCGCTGTCGTTCATGGGCCTGCTGGTCGGCCTGGGCGTGGCCTCGCTCGGCGGGCTGGAAAGCTTCAACCGCACAGGGCAGATGACCTTGCTCGACGGCAAGCTGGCCAAGGCCGCCGAGACCCACTACGACGAGCAGTTCCCGATCAAGCGTCTGGGCACCAACCTGTGGGCCGCGCTGGACTTCAAGCTGTTCAACGAAGGCCGTCCCGGCGTGGTGCTGGGCCGCGACCAGTGGCTGTTCAGCGACGAGGAGTTCAAGCCCACCGCCGGCGCCGAGCAGCTGATGCAGGACAACCTGGCGTTGGTGCGCGGCATCCGCGACGCCCTGCAACGCCACGGCAGCCAGCTGGTGCTGGCGATCGTGCCGGCCAAGGCGCGCCTGTACGCCGAGTACATCGGCAAGGAGACGCCGGCCAGCCTGCACGACGAGCTGTTCAACCGCTTCCACGCCCAGGCGCGCCAGGCCAATGTGTTCGCCCCCGACCTGCTGGCGCCGCTGGAGCAGGCCAAGGCCCGCGGCCAGGTGTTCCTGCGTACCGACACTCACTGGACGCCGATGGGCGCCGAGGTGGTCGCGCAGTCCATCGCCGAGGCAGTCAGCCGCCAGAACCTGCTCGACAGCGAACCCCAGGCGTTCATCACCGAGGCCGGCGCCACCGCGCCGTACAAGGGCGACCTGACCAACTTCCTGCCGCTGGACCCGCTGTTCAGCAACCTGTTGCCGTCCCCGGACAACCTGCAGCAGCGCAAGACTCACCCGGTGCAGGCCGAAGGCGATGACGCGCTGTTCGCCGACAACCGGATCCCGGTGGCGCTGGTGGGCACCAGCTACAGCGCCAACCCGCACTGGAACTTCCTCGGCGCCCTGCAGCAGGCGTTGCGCAGCGACGTCGCCAATTACGCCGAGGACGGCCATGGCCCGCTGCTGCCGATGCTCAAGTACCTGCAAAGCGACGCTTTCAAGAACGCCCCGCCACAGGTCGTGGTGTGGGAATTCCCCGAACGGTATCTGCCAATGAAGAACGACCTCAGCGCTTTCGATCCGCAGTGGATCGCGCAGCTGAAGAACTCCCGTCAATCCGAAGAAAACCTGGCCCTGTCGTCCAATCGGACGGACCACTGAAGATAGAGAGGAATACGCACATGACCACCAAGACTTCCATTGCCAAAGCCCTC
Organism: Mitsuaria sp. RG; assembly: GCF_028369275.1. NCBI lineage: Bacteria > Pseudomonadati > Pseudomonadota > Betaproteobacteria > Burkholderiales > Sphaerotilaceae > Roseateles > Mitsuaria sp. RG. The sequence goes on along the minus strand of NZ_JAQMYQ010000014.1, from coordinate 30,677 downwards.
ACCCTCGCCGCCGGCCTGTCCCTGGCCTCGCTGCAGGCCTTCGCCGGCGCCGATGCCGCCCTCTATGGCCCAAGCGCGCCGAAGGGCTCGACCTTCGTGCGCCTGTACAACGCCGCCGGCAGCCCCGCCGCCGCGTCGGTCGGCAACACCCAGATCAAGCAGGTCGGCGCCCAGGCCAGCAGCGACTTCAGCTTCCTGCCCGGCGGTGACTACACCGCCCAGGTAGGCGGCAAGAGCGTCCCGGTGAAACTCGCCGCCGACAAGTACTACACCCTGGTCAACAGCGCCAGCGGCAACCCTCAGCTGATCGAGGAACCGCCGTTCAAGAACAAGCAGAAGGCCCTGGTGCGGGTACAGAACCTCAGCGACCAGTCGCTGACCCTGAAGACCGCCGATGGCAAGACCGAAGTGGTCAGCCCCGTGGCCGCCAAGGGCCGTGGCGAGCGCGAGATCAATCCGGTCAAGGTCAACCTGGCCCTGTATCAAGGCGACAAGAAAGTCGGCGACGTCAAACCCGTCGCCCTGGCGCGCGGCGAAGCCGCCGTGCTCTACGTCACCGGCAGCGGCAGCAGCCTGTCGCCGGTGTGGGTCACCCGTCCCGTAGCCACCAACTGATTCCTGCCCCTTACGACCTTATTGGAGAAACATCATGATCCCGGTAATTCTTTCTGGCGGTAGCGGTTCGCGTCTGTGGCCTCTGTCGCGCAAGCAGTTCCCCAAGCAGTTCCTGGCCCTGACCGGCGAACATACGCTGTTCCAGCAGACCATCCAGCGCCTGGTGTTCGACGGCATGGACACCCCCATCGTGGTCTGCAACAAGGACCACAAGTTCATCGTCCAGGAGCAGCTGAACGCGCTGAAGCTGGAAACCCAGGCCATCCTCATGGAGCCGTTCGGCCGCAACACCGCGCCGGCGGTGGCCATGACCGCAATGAAACTGGTCAACGAAGGCCGTGACGAGCTGATGCTGGTACTGCCGGCCGACCATGTGATCGAGGACCAGAAGGCCCTGCAGCGCGCCCTGGCCCTGGCCACCGTGGCCGCCGAACGCGGCGAGATGGTGCTGTTCGGCGTGCCGGCGACCAAACCCGAGACCGGCTACGGCTATATCCGCTCCAGCCAGGACGCGCTGCTGCCCGAGGGCGTGGCGCGGGTCGCGCAGTTCGTCGAGAAGCCCGACGAGAAACGCGCCAACGAGTTTGTCCGCGCCGGCGGCTACTTCTGGAACAGCGGCATGTTCCTGTTCCGCGCCAGCCGCTTCCTCGAAGAGCTGAAAAAGCACGACCCGGACATCTACGACACCTGCCTGCTGGCCCTGGAGCGCAGCCAGGAGGACGCCGATGCGCTGAGCATCGACGAAGCCACCTTCGCCTGCTGCCCGGACAACTCCATCGACTACGCGGTGATGGAGAAGACCCAGCGCGCCTGCGTGGTGCCGCTGTCGGCCGGCTGGAGCGACGTCGGCTGCTGGTCGTCGCTGTGGGACGTGCACGAGAAGGACGCCGACGGCAACGTCACCAAGGGCGACGTGGTGGTGCAGGACAGCCGCAACTGCATGATCCACGGCAACGGCAAGCTGGTGTCGGTGATTGGCCTTGAGAACATCGTGGTGGTCGAGACCAAGGACGCCATGATGATCGCCCACAAGGACAAGGTTCAGGGGGTCAAGCAGCTGGTCAACACCCTCGACGCCCAGGGCCGCACGGAAACCCAGAACCACCTGGAGGTGTACCGCCCGTGGGGCTCGTACGATTCGGTGGACATGGGCGGGCGCTTCCAGGTCAAGCACATCACCGTCAAGCCGGGCGCCAGCCTGTCGCTGCAGATGCACCATCACCGTGCCGAGCACTGGATCGTGGTGTCCGGCACGGCCGAAGTGACGTGTGACGAGAATGTGTTCCTGCTGACTGAGAACCAGTCGACCTATATCCCCATCGCCTCGGTGCACCGCCTGCGCAACCCGGGCAAGATCCCGCTGGAGATCATCGAGGTGCAGTCCGGGAGCTACCTGGGCGAGGATGATATCGAGCGCTTCGAGGATGTGTATGGGCGGACTTCGACGCCGGTGGAACGTGGGGTTTCGGTGAAGACCATCGCGCAGTAAAACGTTGGAACCGCTTCGCGGCACAAGGCCGCTCCTACAGGAGGTTGCGTTCCCTCTGTAGGAGCGGCCTTGTGCCGCGAAAGGAGGGCAAAGCCCTCCCGCTTTTGAGCCAATACCCATTTCCCGCTACGATGATCGAACCCCCGCCACCAAGGCCTGCCCCACCATGATCATCGGCGCCCTGCTCGTCCTCACCTGGCTGGTCCTGCTGCTGCGCTACCCGGCCAAGGCCCTGCCGATTTCCATGGCCGCCGTTTGTGGCCTGGGGCTGGTGGCGCTCTACGTGGTCTGGCAGGACACCCGCGAAGCCTCGCAACTGGCCCGCCTCGATATCCGCCTGGCCTACGCCCCCGAGCAGTGCCCCGCCGACCGCGTCCTGCAGGTGCGCATGAAGAACGGCAACAAGGCCCCGCTCAGCGAACTGCGCTGGCGCGTCGGCGCCTATGCGCCTGGCGATACCGTGAACCTGGCCGAGAACACCTACGCCGCCCCGCGCTATCGTGGCCCCGGCGAATTGCAGCCGGGCGCCGAATGGAGCGATTGCCTGCCATTGCCGCCACTGCGCTCGGGCTATCGGCCACAAACCCTGGAGTTTCGTGCCGAGCATCTGCAAGGTACATTCGCCAATTGATTCGTTGCCCGATCTGGCCTCTTCACGGGTAAACCCGCTTCCACAGGGTTGTGGTGATCCCTGTGGGAGCGGGTTTACCCGCGAAGAGGTCGGCACAGACGACCCATTCCATCTATCGATCACAGGCCCTTTACATGCCCACCGTCCTGATCACCGGTTGTTCCAGCGGCATCGGCCGCGCCCTGGCCGACGCCTTCCGCGATGCCGGCCATGAAGTCTGGGCCACCGCCCGCAAGGCACAGGATGTCGAACAACTGGCCGCTGCCGGCTTCAATGCCCGGCAACTGGACGTGAACGACGCCGAAGCCCTCGCCCGCCTGGCCGAGGAGCTGCAAAGCCTCGACATCCTGATCAACAACGCCGGCTACGGCGCCATGGGCCCGCTGCTCGACGGCGGGGTCGCAGCCATGCGCCAGCAGTTCGAAACCAACGTCTTCGCCCTGGTCGGCGTGACCCAGGCGCTGTTCCCGCTGCTGCGCCGTTCCCGTGGGCTGGTGGTGAACATCGGCAGTGTGTCGGGTGTGCTGGTGACGCCCTTCGCCGGTGCCTATTGTGCGTCCAAGGCCGCCGTGCACGGGCTGAGCGATGCCCTGCGCCTGGAGCTGGCGCCTTTCGGAATCAGGGTCATGGAGGTGCAGCCGGGCGCGATCGCCTCGCAGTTCGCCAGCAATGCGCAGCAGCAGGCCGAACAGGTACTGGCGAGCGGTTCGCCGTGGTGGCCCTTGCGCGAACAGGTACAGGCGCGGGCGCGAGCGTCGCAGGATCGACCGACGTCGGCGGCAGTGTTCGCCCAGGGGTTGCTGGCGGCGACGCGCAAATCGCCTGTGCCTGCACTGGTGCGTATCGGCAATGGCAGCACGGCCCTGCCGTTGATGGCCCGGCTGTTGCCACAGCGCCTGCTGGATTGGGTATTGCGCAAGCGCTTCGGATTGTTGCGACCGCTCTGACGTCGTCGCGGGGCAAGCCCGCTCCCACGCATACCTGGAAGCCCCCGTGGGAGCGGGCTTGCCCCGCGATGCTGCTCAGGCCTGGTCGAACGCCTGCCAGCCACCGCCCAGCGCCTTGTACAGCCCCACCAGCGCCTGCGACACCGCCGCCGAGCTGTCGATCCACTGCTCCTCGCTGGCCAGCAACGCCGACTGCACCGTCAGCACGTTGAGAAAGTCCACCGCCCCTTCCACATACTGGCGCTGCGCGGTCTCCAGGGCGATGCGGTTCTGCCGCACCGCCTCGGCCAGGTGATCGCGACGCAACTGGCTGGCGTTGTACAGGCGCAGCACATCGTCGATCTCATGCCAGGCGCCGAGCACCACCTTGCGGTAGTTCAGCGCCGCTTCCTGCTGCTGGGCCTCGCGCAGTTCCAACTGGCCCTTGAGCCGTCCGCCCTCGAAGATCGGCAACGACAGCTGCGGCCCGAAGGCGAACCTGCGCGAATCCCAGGCACCGAAATCGGACAACTGCATGGCCTGGAAACCGACACTTCCGGACAGGCGGATGCTCGGATAGAAATCGGCCTTGGCCACGCCGATGCTGGCGGTGGCCGCATGCAACCGGGCCTCGGCCTGGCGGATATCCGGACGGCGCTCGGCCAGCTCCGACGGCACGCCGATGGCAAAGCGCTGCTGCGGCGCGGGCAATTCGCCGCCCTGCAGCAGCTGGGACTGCAAGCTGCGCGGCGGTTCGGCGGCAAGCAGGCTCAGGGCATTGATCAGGTCGTCGCGGCGGGCCTCCAAGGTCGGCAGGCGCGCCTCGATCGACGCCACCTGGGCGCTGGCCTGGGCGACGTCGAGCCGGGTGGCGACACCTTCGGCCTGGCGGCCTTCGGACAGCTTCAGGCTGTGCCGGGCAACCTTGAGGTTGTCCTGGGTGATGTCCAGGGTGTGCTGCACGGCGCGCAGCTGGATGTAGTTGCCGGCGGTCTCCGACAGCAGCGCCAGCAGCACGCCACGGCGATCGTTCTCGGCGACCGCCACGGTCGCATCGGCGGCCTCGACTTGACGGCGCACACGCCCCCACAGGTCCAGTTCCCAACCGGCGACCAGATCGCCTTGCCACAAGTTATACGCCGACTTGCCGGCCTTGCCGGAGGGGTCGTTCAATCCTTCGGCGCTGTTACGCGCCCGGCTGTAGCCTGCGTTTGCATCCACCGAAGGCATCTCGTCGGCCGCCACGGTGCTGCGCAAGGCGCGGCTTTGCAGCAGGCGGGCGCTGGCCATCTGCAGGTCGAGATTGCGTTCGGCGACCTGCTGGATCAACGCGCTCAGCTGGGCGTCGTGAAAGCTGTCCCACCAGCGCAGTTCCAGCGGTTCGGCTACCGGCTGGCTGCTCGCTGCCTCACTTTGCAACGAGGCCCAATCCCGAGGCGCTTCGCTGGACGGGCTCTGGAAATCCGGTCCGAGGGTGCAGCCGGCCAGCATCGCGGCCAGCAGCAAGGGGGCCGCTGCGCGCCCCTTTCGCGGCGCAAGGCCGCTCCTACAAAGGATCGCGGTCGCCTGTAGGAGCGGCCTTGTGCCGCGAAAGGGCTGCACAGCAGCCCCGGCACTCTCAATTTTTTCAACCACATTGCTCATCGCGCCGTCACCTCTTTACCGGCCAGCTTGTCGCCCTGGGTGTCGATGACCGCCTCCACCGACATGCCCACCCGCAGGCGCTCCAGCAACGGTTGGCCGTCATCGAAAACGATCTTCACCGGAATACGCTGCACCACCTTGGTGAAGTTGCCGGTGGCGTTGTCCGGCTTCACCGCCGCGAAGGTCACCCCCGTGGCCGGGGCGATGCTCTCGACGCGGCCGTGGAGTTTCTCGCCGGAGAAGGTATCGACGCTGATGCTCACCGGCTGGCCCGGCTGAACGTGGGTCAGCTGGGTCTCCTGGAAATTGCCGACGATGTAGGCACGCTCCAGCGGCACCACCGACAACAGTCGTGCGCCCGGATTGACGTAGGCGCCGACGCGCAGGGCGCGCTCACCGACCATGCCGTCCACCGGCGCGGCAATGCGGGTGTAGGAAAGATCCAGCCGGGCTTTCTCCAGGCCGGCCTCGGCCCGTTTCAGCTGGCCATCGGCACTGGCCACCTGGGCGTCGAGGATATCCACCTGCTTGCGCGTCGCCACCAGCGCCGCCTGGGTGTTGGCCAGCCGGGCACGGGCCTGGTCAACGCCGCTACGCGCCTGCTGGGCGTTCTGCACGGTGCCGGCGCCCTGCTCGGCCAGGCGGCTGTAGCGGGTCACTTCGTGATCGGCGAACGCGGCCTCGGCCTGGGCCGCCTTCACCGCGGCCTCGGCCTGGGCGATCAGCGCCGCCTGGCGCTCGAGGGTGGCGCGGGCATCCAGGCTCTGCGCCCTGGCCACCAGCAACTGGGCCTGGGCCGCGTCGAGGGCGGCCTGGTAGTCCCGTGGGTCGATGGTCGCCAGTAACTGCCCGGCCTTCACCTGCTGGTTGTCCTCCACCAGCACTTCCTTGATGAAGCCCGCCACCTTCGGCGCGACCACGGTGTAGTCGGCGGTCACGTAGGCGTCGTTGGTGCTCTGGCGGTGGTCGCTGCCGAACATCCAGGGGCCGACGATGGCGGCCAGCACGGCCACGGCGAGCACCGAGCCGATAAGGATTGTCTTGCGGTTGTTGGTCATTTCAAGGTCTCGGATTCATCCACGGATTCAGGCCACCGCACGCGGCGGGAAGATCCGGGTAGGCACGAAGGGGATCAGGCAGATCAGGGCGACAGCGATGCCCGCCATCACCAGGTAAAGGTCGGCCGAGGTCAGCACCAGGGCCTGTTCATGGATGCGCTTGGCCAGGCCAACGGTGTTGTCGTCGATCAATGGCGCGTTGCCCAGGCTGTCGACCAGGTGGTTGGAATGAAAATGCCGGCGCAGGGTGCCCAGGGCGTCGAGCAGACCGCCGGCGATCACCGCCGACAGGCCCTTGACCGTGTTGAACCAGGCGGAGGCGAACGGGCCTTCCTGCGGGGTCATGCCATTGGTGGAAAGCATCAGCAGCGGCAGCACCGCCATGGGTTGGCCGAACACCTGCAGCAGGTAGAACGGATAGAAATCGCCGCGGATCCACTGCGAGGTCAGCAGGCTGCTGCCCACGCACGAGACCGCCAGCATGGCCAGGCCCGTCGCCAGCACCCAGCGGCAGTCCACCGCGCGGATGTTGCACAGCGCTGCGGTCAACGGCAGGGCGATCAGCTGCGGCATGGCCACCAGCATCATCAACGGGCTGGTCTGCGCCGGGCGATAGCCCTGGATCTGCGCCAGGTAGGCGGACGGAATGCTGCCCACCCCCGAAAGCACGATCAGCACCCCGGCCAGGGTCACCAGGGCGAAGCTCAGGTTGCGCCGCGTGAGCATGCGCAACTGGAAGAACGGCAGCGGCTCGGACCATTCGTTGAACATGAACAGCACCAGCAGCAACACGCCGCCGCCGAGCAGCCAGCAGATCAGCGGCGAATCGAACCAGCCCCAGCGATCGCCCAGCGACAGGCCGAGGACGATGCAGCTGATCGCCGGCAGGCCGAGCAACACGCCACGCCAGTCCAGTTGCCTGAAGCGCTCGAGGCGCAGCGGGTCCTGGGGCAGGCCCCAGCCGACGCAGGCGATCGCCAGCAGCGACGGCAGGATGATCTGCCAGAACGCCCATTGCCAGCCGACGTATTCAGTCCACAGGCCCGCCAACGGCGTGCCCAGGTTCGGTCCGAAGGTGGCGGTCAGGGCATAGCAGGCCAGGCCGTAGACCTTGATGCCCGGCGGCAGGAAACGCAGCGCCACGCTCATCAGCATCGGCGGCAAGGCGCCCGAGGCGAAGCCTTGCAGCACGCGCAGCAGCATCAGGCTGTGCAGGTTGGGGGCGAAGGGTTGGATCAGGCCAAGCACGGCGAACAGGCCGACGGCGCTCATGGTGAAGCGGCGCAACGAGAAGGTGGTGGCCAGCCAGGGCGCGAAGGCCATGGCCGAGACCGAGGCGGCGGCATACACCGCCAGCAGCCAGGCGCCTTCGTCAGCGCCGATGCCCATGGCACCACGGATGTCGCTTAGCGAAATCTTGGTCACCGCCTCGTTGAGCCCGGCGCACAGCACCGCTAGCAACACGCCGAACAGGCCGACCACCACCCGCAGGCCGAACGCCGTCTGCGCAGGGGCGACCAGCGCGGCAGTAGGCGCGGTCAGGGAACTCATGGATAGACATCTCCAGCAACAAATTCAGGGCTGGAGCAAGTCTATGAAGGTCGAATGCTGACGAAAACTGACTTGTTGGCAGGTTTATGTTGCGTCAGACGCAATCCATGAAAAATGCGCATCACCTGTAGGAGCGGCCTTGTGCCGCGAAAGGGCTGCAAAGCAGCCCCGGCGATTTTTGCGTTAACGCCGACATCCGGGGGCCGCGTTGCGCCCCTTTCGCGGCACAAGGCCGCTCCTACAGGTTAGCTGGCGTGGGCTCGCCCGCGCAGCAGGCGCGCATGGTCTGGCGCAGCCAGCGATGCGCCGGGTCGTTGTCGAACCGCGGATGCCAGGCCTGCATCACCCGCACCCGCTCCAGCGGCACCGGGATCTCGAACGAGCGCAGCGGCAGGCCGAACTTGGTCACGCTGCCGAGGATGTTCGCCGGCATCGGCAGGATCAGGTCCGACTCCGGCAACGAGAACATCGCCGAATGAAAGCTCGGCGTGATCAGCGCCACCCTGCGCTGCACGCCATGGGCGCCCAGCTCCACGTCGATCGGCCCATTGGCCCGCCCGCGCCGCGACACACTGATCTGCGGGTAGCGGGCAAAGCGCTGTGGGGTGATCTCGGCGTCGAAGATCGGGTGGTCGGCCCGCGCCAGCCCGACGAACCAGGTGTCGAACAGGCTCTGCACCTTGATCTCCGGTCCCATGTCGATGCTCGAACTGACCACCAGGTCGATCTGCCCGTGGCGCAGCACCAGGTCATCGTCGCCCTGGTGCTCGGGGACGAAGCGCAGCACGGTGTTCGGTGCCTGTTCGAGCATCATGTGCAGCAGGCGCGCACCGTACAGGGCGATGAACAGGTCGTTGGTACGGATGTTGAAGGCCCGGTCGAGGTTCGCCAGGTCGACCTCGTCGCCACTGCGAAACACCAGGCCGGCCTGCTCCACCAGCGCCCGTACCTGGTCGCGCAGGGCCAGTGCCCGGGGCGTCGGTACCAAGCCACGGCCAGCGCGCACCAGGATCGGGTCGCCCATGGCCTCGCGGATGCGCCCCAGCGTGCGGCTCATGGCCGCCGGGCTCAGGTTCATGCGCTGGGCAGCGCCGACCACGCTGCCTTCGTCGAGCAGGGCGTCGAGGGCGACGAGCAGGTTCATGTCCGGGAGTTGCATGGCCGTTTTCCGTGACAGCTGTGGGAAACGCGATGGTATCAGGTTGGTGGATTGCGTCAGGCGCAATGGCACCGTGCATGGAGGGCCATTTATCCCGGCCGGTCGATGCGTCAACCTGTACCGGCCCTCTCGCGGGGCAAGCCCGCTCCCACGCCATTCGTAAAACACTCGTGGGAGCGGGCTTGCCCCGCGATAGGGAGATCCAGCGTTTAAGAATGTCACCGCCCTGCAAGGAACCCCCATGCCCCGCCCGGTCCTGATTGCCATCGACGCCTCCCCCGCCAGCCACGCCCTGCTCGACCTCGCCCGTCGCTACTGCCGCCCTGACGAACACACCCTGCACGTGCTGCTGGCCATCGACGCTACCTTTGCCGTGCACGACCACCGTACGGCCTACACCGAAGAAGAGCTGGAGGAATACCCCGCCGCCTGCGACGAACAGCAATTGGCCGAGCACGCCGTGAACAGCGCCGTGGGCACCCTGCGCGAAGCCGGGTTCGACAGCCTGGGCTGCATGGTGGCCGGCCAGCCGGTGGAGGCGATCATCACCAAGGCCCGAGAGCTTGAATGCGAGCTGATCATCATTGGCCACCGCCACCTGTCGCGGGTCGGAAGGCTGCTGGATCCGTCAATCAGTGCCAAGGTGATCGACCGGGTACAAGTCCCAGTGCTGGTTGGGGCCGCTTGAGCCAGGAAAGCCGTTGATCAGGCAGGACACACCAGGTAATGCACTCGCATTACCTTGATCGATATTACCCCTCGCGGACCTACGATCATGGCCACTACCTTCGAAGCCGAGTCGACCCTGACCGAGCGCTACCAGACGACGGTCCCCGAAACCGTTCGCCGTGCCTTGGGCCTGAAAAAACGTGACAAGATTCACTACTCGATCCGCCCTGACGGAGCGGTAATACTGACCCGCGCAGAGACAGCCGAGGAAGACCCCGCCGTGGGGCAGTTCCTGGATTTCCTGGCCCGGGATATCGCCACGAATCCGCAACGATTGAAGGTTGTCGATGCAGAGCTCGTCGCTCGCCTGGATGCACTGGTGGGCGACGTTGAAATCGATCTCGATCAACCTCTCTCGGCGGATGATGAATGACTGAAACGAGGCGCAAACCTCTTTGCGTGCATGGCTGGAGCGTGTTCGCCCACCCCCTCTTTCTCGACAAACTGGAGGCACTCATCGATGAAGTCGAAGTGCTTCAGAAGAAGGATCCGGTCGGCTACGTAAAGAAAAATGCGGCAAAACGATTGAAGGCCGTCAGACGCTTGGCCTTCGACGTCATTGCCCAGGCGCCTGGCAACGCTGACCATCGAATGGGCGGCACACTGGGCGCGGAACACAAGCACTGGTTTCGTGCAAAGTTCTTCCAGCAATACCGCTTGTTTTATCGCTATCACGCCTCCAGCAAGATCATCGTGTTGGCGTGGGTGAACGATGACGACAGCAAACACGCTTACGAAAGCAGTGACGATGCCTACAGAGTGTTCCGTCGCATGCTGGGCAGCGGACACCCTCCTGATGACTGGGACCAACTGTTGCAGGAAGCGACCGCGGCAACAGCTCGATTCAACGCCACCCTCAAGCGCTGACACCTGCCCACCAATCCATCAACGGCGTCAGCGCAAGAACCGGATCATTCCTCGCTCGGTTTAACCACCACCGTACAGGTCGTCCCAGCCGCCAGCAGGAATCCTTCCGGCACTTCATCGATATGGATCCGCACCGGCACCCGCTGCGCCAGGCGCACCCAGTTGAAGGTTGGGTTCACATCGGCGATCAGCTCACGACTCTGCGGGTTGTCGCGGTCGTAGATGCCCCGGGCGATGCTCTCCACATGCCCCTTGATCCGCTCGCCGCTCATCATCTGCAGCTCGGCCACATCGCCCACCTTCACATGGGGCAACTTGGTCTCCTCGAAAAAGCCGTACACCCAGAACGACTGCTCATCCACCACCGCCATCACCGCCTCGCCGGTGCGGGCGTAGTCGCCCTTGTGGATGTTCAGGTTGGTCACGTAGCCATCGACGGTGGCGACGATCTGCGTGCGCTTGAGGTTCAGCTCGGCGGCCGCCAGCTGGGCCTGGGCGTGCTGGTAGTCGGCCAGTGCCGAGTCGGCGATGTTGCTGGCGTCGTCGCGGTTCTCTTTCGAGATCACCAGGTTGTCCAGATCGGCACGGCGCTTGGCATTCACCTTGCGCATCTCCCAGGTGGCCTTGCGCGAGGCCACCAGTGCCTTGGCCTGGTCCACCGCCAACTGGTAGTGCTCGGCATCGATGCGGATCAGCACATCGCCCTTCTTCACTCGCTGGTTGTCCTTGACCGGCACGTCCACCACATAGCCCGGCACATCGGCGGCGACGTTGATGATGTCGGCGCGCACCCGGCCGTCACGGGTCCACGGCGTGGTCATGTAGTGCAGCCACAGCTGACGGCCGATCGCCACGGCAGCGACCAGCACCAGCAGGGTGGCGATCAGGCTGAAGAACTTTTTCATTGCAGGATTCTCACCAGTAGAGCGACAGCGCCAGGGCGCCGAACAGGCAGACGAACAGCGACAGGCGCAGCAGCGCCGGGTGCCAGAAGAAGCGATAGCCATCAACGCTTGCGATGAACCGGTCCAGCCCCCAGGCCAGGCCCAGGGCGAACAGGAACATCAAGGTCATGGTGGGCATGTACACGCCATGGAAGGCGATCTCACGGGGCATGGTGCATTCCTTTCGCCGGTGCCAGCGGCGACTGTGGGTCGAGCAGGGAGGAACGTATGAAGTGCAGGTAGCTCTGCGCCCGGCGCAGCACCGAGGTGTCGAAGTGCCGGGCGAAGGGTTCGTCGGTGGCCTGCACGCGGCTGATCGCATGGTCCACCGCCACCAGCGCGCGCTCGTGGTTGCTGGCGCTGGGTTGCAGGAACAGCCGCGCCAGGGCCCGGCCCATCACGCGGATGGCCTGGCGCCAGGGCTGCGACTCGGCGTAGGCCGGGTGGATCGGCGCGCGATCCTGCTCCTTGCGCAGCTCGATGATGGCGTGGCCGATCTCCAGCACGGTGAACATCCAGCCCATCAGCTCGCTCTGCACCTGCGGCTTGCCGGCTGCCAGGCCATAGGCCTGGTGCAGCAGGTCGCGGGTGCGGCTCTCGAACGCCGAGCCCAACCCGCGCAGGCGCCCACCGATGGCGAACAGCACCTGCTCGCGCAGCTCCTGCTCCAGGCGGCTCCACAGCCAGCGGCTGTTGGGCGGCAGGATGATCGCCCCGGCCGCGGCGCAGACGAACATGCCGATGACCATGCCGATGTAGTCGTTGATGAAGGTGTAGGGGTTATAAACAGTCAGGTTGTTCGGCACCGAACCGATGGCGAAGAACACCAGCAGGCCCAGGCCGTAACCGGCATAGGCCGGGCGCGAGGCGAGGAACGCGCCGAGCACGAACACCGGCGCCAGCACCATGCACAGCAGCGGGAAACCGTCGATCCAGGGGAACACGAAGAACGTCTCGAAGAACCCGATGAACGCGCCGATCGCCGTCCCGCAGGCCATCTGGAACGACATGCGCTTGGGGTTCGGCGAGGCCGCCGACAGGCCCACGGTGACCGTGGCGATCAGGGTCATCATGGCGCCGCTGGGCCAGTCGCTGAGCAGCCAGTAGCTGCCCAGCAACAGCAGCACCGCCGAGGCGCGCACGCCGGCCGCCAGTGATACCAGCCAGCTGGTCTGGGCCACGTAGGGCTCGTCCCACTGCTCGCGCTCGTGCTTGTGCACGGCCAGCGAGGCGTGGGTCTCGGCGTAGCTGTACATCTCGTCGACGAAGCGGTAGAGCAGCTCGAAGGCGGTATGGAAGTCGAGCAGGTCGGACTCGCTGGGGTTGGTCTCCAGGTACTCGGCGCGCAGGCCACGCACCTGAGCCTGCAGGCCTTCCTTGTAGGTGCCCAGCTCCAGTGCCAGGCGCAAGGCATCAGCGTCAGTCAGAGCCCGACCGACATAGGGCTGCAGCAGCTCGGCCAGGGTGTCCAGGCCGGGCTCGATGGCGCTGACGATTTGCAACGGGCCACGGGCGCGCAGGCGTTCGAGCAACCGGTGCAGGGCGTTGAAGCGCGTGGTGATGGCCATGAACTCACTGTTCATCCGCACCAGGCGGCCGGAGCGCCGGCGCATGTGCGGGTCCTCGAAGGCGGTGACGTTGCGCAGGCTCTCCAGGCCCACCGCCTCGGCGACAAAGCGCACGTTGCTGGTCTCGAAGCGGTCGCGCTGGCTGTCGCCGCGCAGGGCCTCGACCACCACCCCGGCGAACACGCCGAAACGCTGGTACAGGCCGTTGCGCATGGCGGCACTGGCCGACTGCGGCAGGATCGCGGCACTGACGAAGGTCGAGACGAGAATCCCCAGGGCGATCTCCAGCACCCGCCACACTGCTGCCATGAACGCCTGGTCAGGGTGTTGCAGCACCGGCAGGCCGATCATCGCCGCCGTGTAACCGGCCAGCACGAAACCATAGGCGCGGAAGGTGCGGTAGCGCATGGCACCCGCCGAGCACAGGCCGACCCACAGCGCCAGGCTGGGCAGGAACAGCTCGGTGTTCTGCGGAAAGATTGCCATCAACGCGACCATCATCGCCGAGCCGGCCAGGGTGCCGAGCACCCGGTAGAAGCTCTTGGCGAACACATGGCCGCTCTGCGGCTGCATGACGATGAACACGGTGATCATCGCCGTGCGCGGCTGCGGCAGTTCCAGGCGCATGGCCAGCCACAGGGTGATGAACGCGGCGGCCAGCACCTTGAAGATGTAGACCCAGGTGACCCCGTCGGTGCGCGCCCAGGCGAAGAACCCCCGGCGCCATTCCAGGCTCCGCAGCCAGCGCAGGGGCAAGCTCGATGTGCTCATTCGGCGTGGTCCGGCTGGTCGAAGATGGCCAGGGTGGCCGGCGTTTTCGGTGCAGCCTGGCGCTCTTGCTCAGGGACATCCTTGCCCGCCTCCAGGCCGCCGCCCAGGGCGGTGACCAGCTCGGCGTGGGCGGTCAGGCGCGCGGCCTGCACCTGCTGCTGCACCTGCTGCTGGCGGAACAGCAGGGTCTGGGCGTTGAGCACGTTGAGGTAATCGGTCAGGCCACGCTGGAAGGCGACGGTGGCGATGTCGTAGGTCTTCTGCGCGGCGGCCACGCTTTCGGCGGCGAAGTGCGCCTGCTCCTTCATCGACTCGCGGCGGATCAGCTGGTCTGAAATGTTTTTCAGCGCGCCGATCACCGTCTGGTTGTAGCGTGCCACGGCCACGTCATAGCCGGCCGAGGCCACGCCCAGCTGCGAGCGCAGGCGGCCGCCATCGAAGATCGGCAGGCTGATGGCCGGCCCCACGTTGTAGTTGAACTTGCGCCCGGTGAGGAACTCCAGCGGGCCGCCGCCGGTGGCCATGAAGCCAAGGCCGCCGACCAGGTCGACGTTGGGGAAGAAACCGGCGTGGGCCACGTCGATGCCACGGGCCTGGGCCGCCACCTGCCAGCGGCTGGCAACCACGTCCGGGCGCTGGCCGACCAGTTCGGCGGGCAGGTTCGACGGCAGTTTCAGCGGCGCGCCGAGGGTCAGGGTCGGGCGTTGCAGCTGTGCGCCCTCCCCTGGCCCCTTGCCGGCCAGGGCGGCCAGCTGGTTACGAGTCAGGGCGATTTCTTCGTTGAGGCTGTCGATCTGGCGGTGGGTTTCCGGCAGCGGCGCCTCGGCCTGGCTGACCTCGAAATGGGTGCCGATGCCGCCGTCCAGGCGGCGCTTGGCCAGGGCGACGATCTGCTCCTGCTGCGCAAGCTCCGCCTGGACGATATCGCGCCGGGCGTAATGCAGGCTGAGCTGGATATAGGCGCGCACCACGTTGTTCTCCAGTTCCAGCTGGGCCTGGCGCGCCTCGGCGACGCTCATGTGCGCCTGGTCCACGGCCTGCTCGCTGGCATTGCGCTCGCGGCCCCACAGGTCCAGGGCGTAGCTGAAGCCGATGGCGGCGTTGTTGTCCCAAGTGTTGGCGCCGGACAACGCGCCCGGGCCGTAGAACTGATCCTCGGGCCAGTTGTGACGCTTGAGCGCGGCGTTGCCATTGGCCTGCAGTTTTTCCGCCGACTCGACCACGCCGGCCATGGCCTTGGCTTCCCGCACCCGGGCGGCGGCCATGGCCATGCTCGGGCTGCCGGCCAGGGCCTGGGCGATCCAGGCGTCGAGCTGCGGGTCGCCATAGACGCGCCACCATTGCTGGGCCGGCCAGTGGGCGTCGCGCGCGGCCTCGCGGATCGCGGCGTCGGTGGTCAGTTGGTTGGCTTGGAGGGTCTTGCTTTGCGGGGCGATGCCCCAGGTTCCGATACAGCCGCTCAAGGTGAGACAAAGGGCACAGGCACTGAACGCATGGAGCGCTCTGATGTGGCGACGCGGCACAGCTGCGATTTCCCGAGGAAGAGGTGGAGGGGCCGGGCAATTCTAGGGGCCGCCCGCACTGGCGATAAGCGCATAATCCTGCGAATCTTTGTTACCAAAACAGCGATAATCCGGCTTTAGTCGGAGGCAAAACTCCGTTACTTCATGTCACAATTTTGTCCTCTAAACCGAGAGTGACCCATGGACACCTTGCAAAACATGCGTGCTTTCAGTTGCGTGGCCCAGCTCGGCAGCTTCACCGCTGCCGCGGCGCAACTGGATACGACCACCGCGAACGTGTCGCGGGCGGTCTCCAACCTGGAAGCCCATCTGCAAACCCGCCTGCTCAACCGCACCACCCGGCGCATCGCGCTGACCGAGGCCGGCAAGCGCTACCTGATGCGCTGCGAACAGATTCTTACCTACGTGGAAGAAGCCGAGGCCGAGGCCAGCGACGCCCACGCCCGCCCCGCCGGGCAGTTGAAGGTGCATTCGATGACCGGTGTCGGCCAGCACTTCGTGGTCGATGCCATCGCCCGCTACCGCGAGTCGCACCCGGACGTGACCTTCGACCTGACCATGGCCAACCGCGTGCCCGACCTGCTGGACGAGGGCTACGACGTGTCCATCGTGCTGGCCAGCGAGCTGCCGGACTCGGGCTTCGTCTCGCAACGCCTGGGCATCACCTACAGCATCGTCTGCGCCTCGCCCGAGTACGTGGCCCGCCACGGCAGTGCGCACAAGCCGGCCGACCTGCTCAAGCATGCCTGCCTGCGCATGGTCAGCCCGGTGATCCCGCTGGAGAAGTGGCTGTTCGACGGCCCGGAAGGCCAGGAGATGGTCAACATCACCACCTCGCCGTTCCAGGTCAACTCCGCGGACGCTATGAAGACTGCGATCCGCAGCGGCATGGGCGTGGGCGTGCTGCCGATCTATTCGGCCATCGACGGCCTGCGCGACGGCAGCCTGGTGCGGATCATGCCGGAGTATCGCCTGCAGGAGCTGAACCTGTACGCGATCTACCCGTCGCGCCAGTACCTGGATGCCAAGATCAAGACCTGGGTCGAGTACCTGCGCAATTCGCTGCCGGAGATTCTTGCCGCCCATGAGGCCGACCTGAAGACTCATGAGCTGCTGATCGCCAACTGAAAAAAGCGGCTGCATTGGGGGTGGGGACAATGGTAGGTTGCTAACCATCGATTCCAGTGTCTGGCAGACAGGGCCATGGGAGGGCTGCGCCCTCCATCGCGGCACAAGGCCGCTCCTACAGGGGTACCCGGCACTTGTAGGAGCGGCCTTGCGCCGCGAAAGGGCCGCACAGCGGCCCCGCTCTTCTGCCCGAGTCCACCCCACGCCTTGCAGAGAAGCAGCACGATGAAAAAGACCGTCCTGGCCTTCAGCCGCATCACGCCAGCCATGGCCGAACGCCTGCAACAAGACTTCAACGTGATCGTGCCGAACCCGAAACTCGGCGACATCAGCGCCCAGTTCAACGAAGCCCTGCCCGAGGCCCACGGTCTGATCGGCGTCGGCCGCAAGCTCGGCAGGGCGCAGCTCGAAGGCGCGGGCAAGCTGGAGGTGGTGTCCAGCGTCTCGGTCGGCTACGACAACTACGACCTGGACTACTTCAACGAACGCGGCATCGCCCTGACCAACACCCCCGACGTGCTCACCGAAAGCACCGCCGACCTGGGCTTCGCCCTGATCATGGGCTGTGCCCGGCGCACCGCCGAGCTGGATGCCTGGACCAAGGCCGGCCACTGGCAGGCCACCGTCGGCCCGGCGCAGTTCGGCTGCGATGTGCACGGCAAGAAGCTGGGCATCGTCGGCATGGGCAACATCGGCGCGGCCATCGCCCGTCGTGGCCGCTTCGGTTTCAACATGCAGGTGCTGTACACCGGCAACAGCCGCAAGACCGCGCTGGAACAGGAACTGGGCGCGCAGTTCCGCAGCCTGGACGCCCTGCTGGGCGAAGCCGATTTCGTCTGCCTGGTGGTGCCGCTGTCCGACGCCACCCACAAGCTGATTGGCGCCCGCGAACTGCAGTTGATGAAGCCCAGCGCATTTCTGGTCAATATCGCCCGGGGGCCGGTGGTGGACGAAGCGGCGCTGGTCGAGGCGCTGCAGAACGGCACGATCCGCGGCGCCGGGCTGGATGTTTACGAGAAAGAGCCGCTCGCCGACTCGCCGCTGTTCAAACTGCCCAACGCCCTGACCCTGCCGCACATCGGCTCGGCCACCGCCGAGACCCGCGAGGCCATGGCCAACCGTGCGCTGGACAACCTGCGGGCGGCGTTGCTGGGTGAGCGGCCGCGAGATCTGGTGAATCCGCAGGTGTGGAAACACTGAAAGGTTGCTGCCAACCGTTCTGCCTCTTCGCGGGTAAACCCGCTCCCACAGGGACTGTGCAAGCCGTGTGGGAGCGGGTTTACCCGCGAAGAAAACAGTGAAGATTAGCGCCCTACTTGGCCATGGCCGTCATTATGACCGGCCTGGATTTCGGCTTGCGAAACACCAGCACATTCCCCGCCATCACCGCCACCAGGCCCAGCAATGCCGGCGCCGTCCATTGGTAGCCCTCGGCGAATGCCGACACATTCAACGCCACCAGCGGGAACAGTACCGTGCAATAGGCTGCCCGCTCCGGCCCCATGCGTCCGACCAGGGTCAGGTAGGCGGTAAAGGCGATCACCGAACCCGGGATCACCAGGTACAACAGCGAGCCGATGTAGCGGGCGCTCCACTCCATGTCGAAGGGGATGCCCTTTGCCAGGCAGTACACCGCCAGCATCGAGGCGCCATAGAGCATGCCCCAGGCATTGGTGGTCA
Organism: Mitsuaria sp. RG; assembly: GCF_028369275.1. Taxonomy (NCBI): domain Bacteria; kingdom Pseudomonadati; phylum Pseudomonadota; class Betaproteobacteria; order Burkholderiales; family Sphaerotilaceae; genus Roseateles; species Mitsuaria sp. RG. The sequence continues at coordinate 12,394 of NZ_JAQMYQ010000014.1, read as the reverse complement.
TCGGCTTGAGCCCGGCCTTCTGCTGCACGCTGGAGAGCATGTTGCCGGCCGAGAAGCACAGCGTGCCGAGCAGGCCCAGCCCCAGGCCGTACAAGGTCTCGCGGCTGGCGGCGTGGTGCGAGAGTTCCGGCCAGAACAGCAGGCCCAGGCCGAGCAGACCCAGGGCGCCGCCACCGAGCACATTGGCGGCGATCTTCTGGCCGAAGAAGATCCGTGCATTGATGGCATTCCACAAGGTGGCGGTGGAGAACACCACGGCGATCAGGCCGCTGGCGACCCACTGGCTGGCAGTGAGGAAGCACATGAAGTTGACGCAGAACAGGCACAACCCCTGGGCCAGGCACACCAGGTGGCCACGTCGGTTCATCGGTTGCAGACGGCGGGTGAGCAGCAGGAAGGCGAACAGGATGAGCCCGGCCAGGGCGAAGCGGTAGACGATCGACACCGGGATGGCGACCTCGCCCAACTGCCATTTCAAGGCAATCCAGGTGGTGCCCCAGATCAGGACGGTGAGCAGGTAGAGCGACAGGTTCATGATGGACTCCCTCGACAGGTATCAGGCCTATCGCGGGGCAAGCCCGCTCCCACAGGGCGCATGCGACCTCGATGGGAGCGGGCTTGCCCCGCGATGAAAACCCCATGAGCCCAGTTTCTTGCGCCATTGCTGTTCGGCGCTTGCATAAACTTGCGCTTTTCCTCCCCGGGTAGCTGCCATCCCGGTGCCGGCGCAGTACGATGGCCAGCAGAGGAACCGCCCATGCCCCCACTCGATCACCTGCAGGTCTTCAACGTCCTGAACGCCTCGCCCCACGCCAGGCTGGAGCTGAGCGCGCAACTGGGCGACGGGCTGGCGGCGGCCTTGTGGAGCAACCGCGACGATGCCCGCGACTACCAGGCGCCCAGCCATCACACGCTGTCGTGCTACATCGCCGACGGCACCGGCACCTTCCGTCGCCAGCGCCCTGGCGATCGCGGCGCACCGGACAAACTGTGCGTGATGCCCGCCGGCCACGAGTCGAACTGGGTGATCAACGGCACGATTCGCCTGGCCCACCTGTATATCAGCGAGGAACAGTTCGCCCTTGGCTGCACCCGCCTGCTGGACCGCGAGCCGCGGGAGATGCAGCTACGCGAGGCGACCTTCCTCGACGACCCGCAACAGGCCCGGCGCTTCCGCGAGCTGATCGGCCTGGACTGGGCCGAGCCCGGCGAACGCCTGCTGGCCAGCAGCCTGGCCCACGACATCATCGACCACGCCGTGCTCAACCAGGTCGGCCTGCGCCAGGGGCTGAAACTCAAGGGCGGACTGGCACCGCACCAGCGTCGGCAACTGGTGGACTATATCGAGGCCAACCTCGACCAACCGCTGACCCTGGGGGAGCTGGCGCTGCGCTGCAACCTGTCCGAATACCACTTCGCGCGGATGTTCCGGGCGAGTTTCGGCTTGCCGCCGCATCAGTACCTGCTGGCCCGGCGGCTGCAGCGGGCGTGTCGGTTGCTGCGCATGGGCACGTTGCCCCTGGGCGAGGTGGCGTTGTTGTGCGGGTTTGCCAGTGCCAGCCATTTCAGCAACCGGTTCCGCCAGGCGCTGGGGGCGACGCCGGGGGCGTATCGGGCGGCGTTTGCCGGTTGAATCCTGGGGCCGCGTTGCGGCCCTTTCGCGGCACGAGGCCGCTCCTACAGGAGACCGCGTACTTTGTAGGAGCGGCCTCGTGCCGCGAAAGGACCGCAAAGCGGTCCCGGCGATCTAGAACTCCAAGGTGCTCGACAAGCTCACCTGCCGAGCATCCCCCACCGCGACGAAATACCGGTTCACCGCCGAGCTGTAATACACCTTGTCGAACAGGTTCTTCACGTTCAACTGCAAGCGCACCTTGTGCTCGTCCAACTTCGTTTCGTAGCTGGCAAAGGCATCGGCCACGGTGTACGCCGGCAGGTCGAAATCATTGGTGGCGTTCCCCGCACGCTCCCCCACATAACGCGCACCAGCCCCCAGTCTCAGGCGATCGCCGCCGAACAGGCTGCCATAGTCATACACCGCCGACAGCGAACCACTGTGCCGGGCGACATTCTGCAGGCGATTGCCCTTGAGCTGCGGGTCCTTGGTCACCTCGGCGTCGGTGAAGGCGTAGGCGCCGATCAGGCTCCAGCGCTCGCTGAGCTGGCCGGTCAGGTCCAGCTCGACGCCGCGTGAGCGCACTTCGCCCGCGTTGCTGTAGAGAATGGTGCCCGGCTGGGTGTCGCCATCGGCCACCAGCACGTTGCGCTTGGTGATGTCGAACAACGCCAGCGTACCGGTCAGCGCCCCCGGCACATCGAGCTTGGCCCCGATTTCCCAGGACTTGCCCTCCTCCGGCGCTATACCTGAGTCCAGGGTCAGGGTGCGGCCACCGCCGATGCTCAGCGGGGCGATGGTCGAGTTGGGCTTGAACGACTCACTGTAGCTGGCATACAACGACAGCTGGTCATCGACCTTGTACACCACGCCCGCATGGGGCACCCAGGTCTGGTCGCTGGTGTCGGTATTGACGTTGAACGGCCGGCCGCGCCCGGCGTACTGGTCGTACTGCTGAAAGCGCCCGCCGGCCACCAGAATCCAGTGCTCGTCCAGGTGCCAGGCGTCCTGCAGGAACAGCGAATCGGTGCGCAGCTTGTCGGTCTGGTCGCTGTCGCTGGCGCGCACGCTGGTGCCTTCCACTTCGCGGCCATAGACCGGGTTCAGGTAGCTGAAGGTCGAGCGGCTATTCTGGCGGATCAGGTCGGCGCGGTAGACCTTGCGGTCCTCATGGTCGACACCGACCACCAGGTCGTGGCGCATGCCCGCCAGCTCAACGCTGCCGTTGAGGCTGAGGGTGGCGAACTGGTCGCGGCTCAGGGCGCCCTGGGTGCCGTCGATGCTGCGTGACAGCGTGCCCTTGCTTTCATCCACGCCGGTCACGCGAACCTGACTGGCGTCGTAGGTCTCGCGGTTGAAGCTGTAGCCGAAGTGCAGTTTCCAGTCATCGGCCAGGCGATGGTCGACCTCCAGGCGGTACAGGTCGGACCGGCCCTCCATGTCGTTGAACCGCTCGTCGAGGCGACGGCTGGCGGGAATGTTCAACGGGTGGCCGTCGCTGCCAAAGGCGGTGCCACGGTCGAATGGGTAGAGAAACTCGCGGTGCTCATAGGCCAGTACCACCTGGGTGTCCTCGCCGTACCAGGCCAGCGACGGCGCCACCAGCGACTCGCGGTGCACGCCGTAGTTGCGCCAGTAGTCCTCGTCCTCGTGATCGACGATCAGGCGATAGGCCAGGTTGCTGTCGCCCAGCGCGCCGGTGCTGTCCAGGCCGCCGCCACTGCCGTTCTTGCCGCTGCCGTAGGTCGAGCCACGCAGGGTCAGGGCGTTGTACTGCTGCAGTTGCGGGCGCTTGCTGACCACGTTGATCACCCCACCCGGGTCCTGGATGCCATACAGCAGCGAGGCCGGCCCCTTGAGCACCTCGACCCGCTCGGTGCTGGCGTTGAGGGCGCGGCCCTGCACGATCGGCATGCCGTCACGCATGATCGAGCCGTCGCGGTTGTCGCCGAAGCCGCGCTTCATCACGGTGTCGGCGGTACCGCCGAAGTTGTTGCCCTGGGTGATGCCGCTGACGTTGTACAGGGCATCGTCCAGGTTGCGCGGCGCCTGGTCGCGGATCACCTGGGCCGGGACCACGTTGACGGCCTGGGGGATGTCCAGCGTCGCGCCCTGGCCACGCATGATCGAGGCGCTGGCTGGCGGCTGGTAGCTGTAGTCGTCCAGCTGCGAGTTGATGGTGGTGGCCTGCAGGTTCAGCGCGCCGGAGCTGTCGACCGGCTCCAGGGTCAGGGTGCGGGCGTCGAGGCGGCGCCAGGCCAGGCCCGAGTTGCCGAGCAACTGCTGCAGCGCCTGGTCGGCGTCGAAGGTGCCGTTCAGCGCCGGGGCCTGCACATCCGGCAGGACCAGGGTGTAGACCACGCTCTGCCCGGTGGCGCGGCTGAAGGCGTTGAGTGCCTGGGCCAGCGGCTGGCTTGGCTGGGCAAAGCTGTAGACCTGGCTCTGCTGCGCGGCCAGGGCCTGGGGCGCGATGGCGATAGCGGGCAGGGAGCAGAGGCCGAACCAGAGCGGGACGCAACGCGGGGTGAACTTCATGGACGCGGACCTGTGAGAGGGATGATCGTTTGCGAATGAATCGCACTTCCACTCACTACACGGATGCCGTGGGGGGATACCTCATCACCTGATCGAAAAATTTTTGCTGCACCGACGTCTTCGCGGGGCAAGCCCGCTCCTACAGGGACCGCGCAACCCCCGCGATGGCGTCGGCTCAGGTCAACGCAAGACGGTCAGCCGCCCCAGCAGCGTCTGCCGCGAGAAACCCATCACCTTGCCCAGCGAATCCAGCGCGGACAGTGGTTCCGCCACCGGGAAACTGCCACTGACCCTGCGCTGCCCCAGCTCACCGTCAAGCAACAGGATCCGCCCGGGGTAGTAACGCCCAAGGTCCTCGACCACCTGCGCCAACGGCACCTGGTAATAGTTCAGCCAGCCCTGGCGCCAAGCCAGGCGGCTATCGCTGTCTACCGCCTCGACCCCACCAGCCACACCGTCGGCATAGGCCAGTTGCTGGTTGGCGGTCAGCTCGCGGGCCGCCTGCCCTTCGGCCGCTGTCACCGCCACGCGGCCGCTGCGCACGGTGACCTGGGCGCCATCGCCCTGCCCGCGTACCTCGAACTGGGTCCCCAGCACCCGCACTTCACCGCCCTGGGCATCCACCAGGAACGGCTCGCCGGTATGGGTCACCTCGAAGAACGCGGCGCCGCGCAACAACCGCACGCGCCGCTCGCCCTGGGCGAAATCCACCGCCACGGCTGTGCCGGCATCCAGGGTCAGCTGCGAATGATCGGCCAGGGTCACCTGCCGCACCTGCGCGCCGCTGGTGTAGTCGGCACGCAGGTCCTGCAGCCAGAACTGCGGCTGCCAGCCCGCCGCGCATCCCAGCGCCAGCACAAGACACGCTGCCACCGCCAGGCCGCGCCACGGCCTCTTGCGCGCGGGTCGGCGCATGGCGTCCAGGTACTGTTGCAGGCCCTCTCGCTCCTCGACTGCCAGCCGCGCCGCCGGTGCCTCGCTCAGGCGCCACAACGCCTGGGCTTCGGCATAGGCCTGGCGATGGGCCGGGCTCTCCAGCAACCAGCGCTTGAACGCTGCGCCCTCGGCCTGCGCCGGCTGCTGCTGGATGCGCCCCAGCCAGCGCAGGGCGGCCTGGGACTGTGCAGCAGTGATTGGCTGTTCAAGACTCATCGACGGGCGCTCCCTGGCCGGCGCAGTGAGGACGCGGGTTCGGCGACGCTCGCCTTGCACGCTTCGAGGGCGCGCATCATATGCTTTTCCACCGCGCTCTGGGACAACTGCATGGCCTTGGCGATCTCACCGTAGGTGCAGCCATGGATGCGGTTGAGCAGGAAGATCTGCCGCGTGCGCTCGGGCAATGCCCGCAGGGCCGTCTCGATACGCTGCAGGTCGTGGTCAACTTCCAGGGCCTGCTCGGGAGCCTGGCTGCCCTGCGGCTCCTCGGGGTCGTGCAGGCCTTCGGCGGCCCGGTCGCGGCTGCCTTCGCTGCGCAGATAATCGATGGCCAGGTTGCTGGCGCTGCGCAGCAGGTAGGTGTCGAGCGCCTCGACCTTCACCTCGGGGCGCCGCCAGAAACGCAGGAACAGGTCCTGGACCAGGTCCGACGCCGTGGCGCGGCAGCCGACGCGCCGGCTGACCAGCGCCTCCATGCGTGCGCGCTGGGCCAGGAACACCTGGAGAAAGCGCGCCCGACCACCGCCAGCCTCGGAGTCGCTCAAGGGCCTAGACCGCCAACACGGCCAGCAGCGGTCCGAGCACCAGGCTGGCGAGCGCCGCGCCGAGCAGCAGGCGCGGCTGGTAAGGCAGGCCGAACACCCACAGCGTCACCCCGGCCATCAGCACGGCGATCCACTCCACCAGGCCCAGGGCCCAGCCGCGCCCGTGCACGGCGAGGATCAACGACAGCAACAACAACGCCCAGCCCCCGACCTTCAGGGCTCGCAGTTGCCGGCTCGTAGGCTTGCGCCCGAGCAGGTCGTTGAAGTGCTTTTCCATGGCCAGGCACAGGCTGGCGAAACCGGCGAAGCCCATCAGCGCGACACCCAGCATCAGCTCGCCTCCACGGTCTTGGCGGCGCGTGGCGCACGCTTGGCGACCGGCTTGGGCGCACGCAACATCTTGCCGGCGGCCCAGGCCAGGAACAGGCCGGTGGCCAGCGCCGTCAGGTCGAAACCTGCCATCGCCCAGTCACCCGCGGCGATGGAATGATCAAGCCCCTTGTCGGTGGTCAGCGCGTTGAGCACCGGCAGCACGGCGAACGCCAGCGCCCCCAGGGTCAGTTGCTCACCCCAGGCGCGGCGTCCACTGCGTAGCATGGCGTGGAGCAATGACGCGCCCCAGGCCAGGAAGAAGGCGTTTATCTCCCAGTCGGCCCGCCCGTCCATGGCCGGCGGCAGCAGGCGATTGGCCCAGAAGAACGCCGCCACGCCCAGCAACAGGCCGCTCATGCTGGCGATGTTCAGCACTTCGACCAGGCGCAGCTCGCCAGGCATGCGCTCGCTCTTGGCATGCTTGAGCTGTCGCTTGCCCAGCCACATCACCAGCCCCGTGCCGATCACCGCCGTGCCGGCCACGCCGAAGACGAAGTACAGCCAGCGCAGCCAGGGCCCGGCGAAATTGCCCATGTGCAGGCCGACGAAGGTGAAGGAGGTGGTCATCGCCGCGCTTTCCGGCGCGCCACGTCGCAGCAGTTCGCCACTGACGCCATCGAAGGTCCAGATGGCGCTGCGCTGGTAGGCGACGCTGTCGGCCGAGGCGCGGGTGAAGGTGACCCGGGCGTTGCGGTCGCCGGGATTGTGCACCTGGATGTAGCCCATGCGTGCACCCGGCGCCTGTTCCTGGACCTTGGCGTACAGTTCGGTCAGTGGTGCCAACGGCGCGGCCTGAGCCGCCGTCTTGGGTACTTCGTCGCGGCCGAACACATCGTTGAAATAGCCGCTGCTGTCGCCGTAGCTGGCCAGGATGCTGGCCGGCATGACCATGTACATGAAGATCACCAGGCTGCTGTAGCTGATCATCAGGTGGAACGGCAGCACTAGCACGCCGATGGCGTTGTGGCCATCGAGCCAGGAACGCTGGCCCTTGCCCGGGCGGAAGGTGAAGAACTCCTTGAAGATCTTCTTGTGGGTGATGATCCCGGTGACCAGCCCGAGCAGCATGATGAAGGCGCAGAAGGTCGACAGCCAGCGGCCCCAGGGGTGGGGCATCTGCAGCTGGAAGTGGAAGCGGTAGAAGAACTCGCCGCCACGGCTGTCACGGGCCTCGACCGCCTCGCCGGAGCGGGCGTCGAGTTCCTTGTCGGTGAAACCGCGGCGCCCGCCGCCGTTCGGGTCGCGCCAGCTGACGCTCAGCGCCGCCTCGCGCTCGCTGGGCAGGCGGATGAACCAGGTGCTGGCGTGGCCGGCATTGGATTCCAGGTAACGCTGGGCCAGCCCGAGGCTGCTCACCGGGTCAAGCGGATGGCTCTGCACCTCGGGCTGGGTCCAGTGGCTGATTTCTTCCTTGAAGTACGACAGCGTCCCGGTAAGGAAGATGGCGAACAGCAGCCAGCCGAAGATCAGGCCGGTCCAGGTATGCAGCCAGGCCATGGCCTGGCGGAAGCCTTCTTTCATGGCAGGTTCATCCAGTAGGCCAGCGCGTTGATCAGCCCCAGGGCCAGGCTTGGCAGCAGCACGCCCAACCAGGCGCGCCAGGCACTGCGGCAGGCGAAGCACCAGATGAAGGCGATCAGGTAGAAGACGAACGACAGCATCATCCCGGTCATCGTCGCGTCGGCCTGGGTCATCGGCGCGAGCAGGGTTATGCAGACACTGGCCATCGACGCCAGCAGGTAACCGCCCAGCAACGCGGCCAGGCTGCGTGAGGTCACGGCCAGGCGGTAGCTCAGGGGAAGGCCGGCGGCTTTGCTCTTCATGGCGAGGGTCCGGGAATTGGGGTTGCAATACTAATGATTTCAATTCTCATAAGCAAAGCATGCCGGCGCCAGCGGTAGGCATGCCTTGCGTCGGCAGCGATTGCCGAACACCGGTGGCATGAATACAATGCGAACAATTCTTACTTCCAGTTGCGCTTTGCGGCGCCGGAGTCGTATCGGTGTCCAGTGCCCTCTCTTCCACCGTCGAAGGCCTTTACCACGCCCATCACAGTTGGCTGACCGGCTGGCTGCGACGACGCCTGGGCTGCCCGCAGAGTGCCGCCGACCTGGCCCAGGACACCTACCTGCGCCTGCTCCAGGCCCGCGAGGCACCGCAGCTGATCGAACCCCGTGCCTTCCTCACCACCGTGGCCAAGCGCGTGCTGTGCAATCACTTCCGCCGCCAGGAGCTGGAGCGCGCCTACCTCGAGGCCCTGGCCCAGTTACCCGAGCAGGTGGTCCCCAGCGAGGAAGACAAAGCCATCATCCTCGACACCCTGCTCGAACTCGACCGCCTGCTCGATAGCCTGCCACCGCTGGTCAAGCGTGCCTTCCTGCTGGCCCAGGTCGATGGCCTGGGCCAGGGGGATATCGCCCGCGAGCTGGGCATTTCCCTGGCGACGGTCAAGCGCTACCTGCACAAGGCAGCCTTGCGCTGCTATTTCGCCTTGTGAATCCTGCCTTTCGAGGTTTTTGCGATTTTTTGGATATGAACGCTCCAATTCAAGATTGCCGGGGTCGCTTTGCGACCCTTTCGCGGCACAAGGCCGCTCCTACAGGGGGCGCGGTCACCTGTAGGAGCGGCCTTGCGCCGCGAAAGGGCCGCACAGCGGCCCCGGCAAATCCAAACCGGACGCCAATTTTCAACACTTTGGAAGGGCTGCCCCTGTGAACGCTGCCTTTTCCTCGCAGATCGCCGAACAGGCGGTACACTGGCTGATCGAGTCGCAGAGCGACAATTTCGACCAACACCAGGCCCTGGAGCGCTGGCTGCAGGCCGACAGCGAACACCAGCGGGCCTGGGCCCATATCCAGCAGGTCAACCAGCGCCTGCGCGGCGTCGCCGCCCCGGTGGTCCACGCCACCCTGCAGGCGCCTCCCTCGCCGGCCCGGCGCCGCGCCCTCAAGGCGCTGCTGCTGGCAGGGGTGGCCAGTGCCGCCGGGCTGGGCCTGCACCCGCACAATCCACTGCCCGGACTGATGGCCGACTACCGCAGCCCGGTCGGCCAGCGCCGCCGCCTGACCCTCGACGACGGCAGCCAGTTGCACCTGAACACCCGCAGCGCCGCCGATGTGCGCTTCGACGGCCGGCAACGCCTGGTGCGCCTGCAGGAAGGCGAACTGCTGCTCGAGGTGATCAACGATCCACGCCCACTGCGCCTGGCCACGGCCCAGGGCGAGCTGCATCTGCACAGCGGACGCTTCGACGTCCGTCAGTTCGACGGTTTCAGCCTGATATCGGTGTTCAGCGGCAGCGCCAGCGTGGCCGGCACACCGCTGCTGGCCGGGCATCAGGCACGTTTCGCGCAAGGCGGCTGGCAGGCAATCGCACCGCTGGACCCTAACCGGGCGGCCTGGGTGGAGGGCATGCTGGTGGTGTCGCAGATGCGCCTGGGTGACTTTCTCGCCGAGCTGTCGCGGTATCGACTCGGGCAGTTGGGATGCAGCGAGCGGGTGGCCGATCTACGGATTTCCGGATCGTATCCGCTGGCAGACAGTGAGCAGATCCTGGAGATGCTGGAAGTGACACTGCCGGTAAAGGTGCGGCGGTTCACCCGGTACTGGGTGTCGCTCGAGGCTGCGTCAACGGGTTGAGAGGCAAGCAACCGACATGGCCATCGCGGGGCAAGCCCGCTCCCACGATTATCGGCTCCAACCCAAAATTATTTCAAATCAGTTGAGCCATTTTCCAAACCTCGCGTGACAGAGAAGACAGAACCCCTTGTCACAGGACCTCCGTCACATGCCCCTGCGCCTCAGCCCCCTAGCCTACGCCCTGATCCTCGCCGCCCCGCTCGCCCTGGCTGGCGAGCCCCGCGCCTACCACATCGCGCCCGGCACACTGGAACAGGCCCTGAACCAGTTCGGTCGTGAAAGCGGCGCGCTGATCTCGTTCAGCCCGGGCCTGACCCAGGGCCTGAGCAGCCCGGGCCTGGAGGGCCAGTACGAGGTCAGCCAGGGGCTCGATGCCCTGCTGCGCGACAGCGGCCTGCAGGCGCGCCAGGAGACCGACAACGCCTACAGCCTGCAACCGCTGCCGGCCATAGGCGGCAACGCCCCGGTCGAGCTGGGCGCCTCGACCGTGGTCGGCGACTGGCTGGCCGAGGCCCGCCAGGACAACGTCTTCGAACATGCCGGCGCCCGCGACGTGGTGCGCCGTGAGGAGTTCGAACGCAGCGGTGCCAGCAGCGCCCGCGAAGTGCTCAACCGCATCCCCGGCGTTAACGCCCCGGAAAACAACGGTACCGGTAGCCATGACCTGGCGCTGAACTTCGGCATCCGTGGCCTGAACCCGCGCCTGGCCTCGCGCTCCACCGTGCTGATGGACGGCATCCCCGTGCCCTTCGCCCCCTACGGCCAGCCGCAGCTGTCACTGGCGCCGATCAGCCTGGGCAACATGGACGCCGTGGACGTGGTGCGCGGCGGCGGCGCGGTGCGCTACGGGCCGCAGAACGTCGGCGGCATCGTCAACTTCGTCACCCGCGCCATCCCTGAAGAAGCCACCTTCAAGGCGGCGATGCAGAACCAGATCAGCCCCTCGTCCAGCCAGGATGGCCTGAAGAACAGCGCCAACCTGTTGATCGGCGGCACCAATGCCAACGGTCTGGGCGGCGCCCTGCTCTACTCCGGCACCCGCGGCAGCGACTGGCGCGAACACAGCGACACGCAGATCGACGACCTGATGCTCAAGGGCAAGCTGCAACTGGACGAAGCCAACAGCCTGCATGCCATGGCCCAGTACTACGAGGGTGAAGCCGAGATGCCCGGTGGCCTGAGCACTGCCGCCTTCGACGCCGACCCGTACCAGTCGACCCGCCTGAAGGACAAGTTCTGGGGCCGCCGCACCCTGTTCAACCTGGGCTACGACTACAAGCAGGACGACCGCCAGTTCAGCGTCAACAGCTTCTTCACCAAGACCCTGCGCAGCGGCTACCTCGACCAGGGCAGCTTCGTCTCGCTGTCGCCACGCGAGTACTGGGTACGCGGTATCGAGACCCGCTTCTCGCAGGGCGTGGCCCTGGGCGACAGCTGGCACGAGCTGGGTATCGGCTACCGCTACGTCAACGAGGCCGGGCATGAACTGCGCTACCGCGAGCCGGTCAACGGCGCCCTGCCGACCACCGCCAGCCGCAACGACCGTGACACCCGCGGCAGCACCGAAGCCCACGCCATCTACCTGGACGACCGCATCGACATCGGCCGCTGGACCATCACCCCGGGCATCCGCTACGAGATGATCGACTCCGAGCAGAGCAACAAGCTCAATGGCCAGCAGTACCAGGGCAGCTACAACACCGCCCTGCCGGCACTGAACGTGATGTACCACCTCACTGACAACTGGAACCTCTACGCCAACACCGAAGGCTCGTTCGGCAGCGTGCAGTACAGCCAGATGCCCAACCGGGTCAGCAGCGGCGAGGTGAAACCGGAGAAGGCGCGCACCTGGGAAGTCGGCACTCGCTACGACAATGGCGACCTGCAGGCCGAGATCGGCGCATTCCTGATCAATTTCGATAACCAGTACGAAAGCAACCAGACCAACGACTCGGTGATCGCCCGTGGCGAAACCCGTCACCAGGGCATCGAAACCAGCGTGCGCTACGCCCTCGACGGCCTGAGCCCGGCCCTGGCCGGTTTCGACGTGCACGCCGGCTACGCCTTCGTCGATGCCACCATCCGCGAGGACGGCCCGAACAAGGGCAACCAGGTACCGTTCTCGTCCCGCCACAAGGGCACGCTGGGGATCGGCTACACCGAAGGCCCGTGGCAGTTGAACCTGGACAGCAGCTTCCAGAGCAGCCAGTACGCCGACAACGCCAACACCGGCGGCGAGAGCGCCGACGGCAGCACCGGGCGCATCCCCGGCTACATGCTGGTCAGCACCCGCGCCGGCTATGACTTCGGCCCTGCGCTTTCGAACCTGAAGGTGGCGGTGGGAGTGAAGAACCTGTTCAACCGCGAGTACTACACCCGCTCGTTCGACGACAACAACAAGGGCAAGTACGTGGGCGAGCCGCGGACGCTGTATGTGCAGACGTCGGTAGCGTTCTGACGGCCTAGGGCAGAGGTATATGACGCCGCTCTCATGGAACAAAACATAATTCTGTGATTTGACTGGAGCAGCGTGG